>JASHPR010000049.1 GCA_030038015.1 Streptosporangiaceae bacterium | reverse complement strand
GGGGTGCCGGCCGCGGCCTGGGCCGCCCCGGAGGGCCGCTGCTGGTGGCGCAGCGGCCGCCGGGCCCGCAGCCGGAGTTCGCCGAGTACGCCGACGAGCAGGAAGAGGCCGTGGAGGTCGCGCGGCGGGCCGCGTCGCTGATCCGGTCGGGGACGGCGCCCCGGCAGATCGCGGTGCTGGTGCGGACCAACGCGCAGACGGCAGCCTTCGAGCAGGCGCTCGCCGAGGCCGGCGTGGCGTTCGTGGTCAAGGGAGCTGAGCGGTTCTTTGACCGGCCGGAGGTGCGTCAGGCGGTCGGCCTGCTGCGCGCCGCCGCACGTTCGGCGTCGGCCGGCGAGGAGCCGGCTTCCCAGGTCAGGGCGGTGCTGTCCGGAATCGGGCTGAGCCAGCAGGCCCCGTCTGGCCAGGGCCAGGCCCGGGAGCGCTGGGAGTCGCTGCAGGCGCTGGCCCAGCTCGCCGACGACTTCTTCGCCGGGTCGCCCCGGGCGTCGCTCGCCGACCTGCATGCCGAGCTGGCCGCGCGCGCCGCGATCGGCCACGTCCCGTCGATGGATGGGGCGACCCTGGCCTCGCTGCACGCCGCCAAGGGGCTGGAATGGGACGCGGTGTTCCTGGCCGGGCTCACCGATGGCATGCTGCCGATCGTGTACGCGCAGACCGACGAGGCGATCGAGGAGGAGCGGCGGCTGCTCTACGTCGGGATCACCAGGGCACGGGAGCTCGTCTGCCTGTCCTGGGCCCTGGCCAGGTCGGCCGACGGGCGTGCGAGCCGCAGGCCGTCCAGGTTCGTCGAGGAGATCCGGCCGTGGGGCCGCGGGAGCAAGGCTGGTGACGCGGGGCCTGGAGCGCGGGATCGTGAGCGGGGGATCGTGAGCGCGGGATCATGAGCAAAGCCCTCGACCAGGTGCTCGACCTGCTCGACCTGGAGCAGATCGAGGTGGACATCTTCCGCGGGCGCAGCCCGGCGGGGGAACGCCGCCAGCGCGTGTTCGGCGGCCAGGTCGCCGGGCAGGCACTGGTCGCGGCGGGCCGCACCGTGCCGCCGGACCGGTTCGTGCATTCGCTGCACGCGTACTTCATCCGGCCGGGCGATCCCACGGTCCCGCTGATCTACCTGGTGGAGCGGGTCCGGGACGGCCGCTCGTTCACCACCCGCCGGGTCACCACGATCCAGCACGGCCAGGCGATCTTCACGCTCTCCGCGTCGTTCCATCTTGAGCAGCCGGGCGTTGAGCATGCGGACCCGATGCCCGACGTGCCGCCACCGGACGTGATCACGCCGACGGCCGAGCGGATGGAGAAGCTGTTCGGCCCCAGCGTCCGCGAGTGGTACGGCGGCAACCCGATCGACATCAGGCACATCGGGCCGCTGACCTTTGAGGCCGAGCGCGATCCCTCGCTGCGGACGACGCGGCACATGGTCTGGCTCAAGGCCGACGGCGACCTGCCAGACGACCCGCTGGTGCACGTGTGCGTGATGACGTACGCGTCCGACATGACCCTGCTCGACTCGGTGCTGCTCGCGCACGGCCTGTCCTGGGCCGACGGGCGGACGACGGGAGCGAGCCTCGATCACGCGATGTGGTTTCACGGGCCGTTCCGTGCTGACCGGTGGCTGCTGTACGCACAGGACTCGCCGGTCGCCCGCGGTTCCCGGGGGCTGGCCCGCGGCGAGGTCTACACACGTGAGGGGGAACTCGTGGTCTCCGTGGTGCAGGAAGGGCTGGTCCGGACTGCTGAGAAAGGGTGATCCGTGCCTTCCCGGCCCGCCGGGCCCGGGCGGGGAAGCGCGCGGGAAAAACCAGTTGCCCCGCCCCGGAGAGGCTACGTACGCTTCTTGCATGTCCGCGGGTCTGCCGACGACGCCCAGTGGAAGGGGGTGCCCCGGATGCTGACCATGATCTCCGGTCTTGAGGCCGCCGCTGACGCGTGCGCGCCGTTCAGTGAGGGCGCCTGCCTGCCGTCTGCCGTCGTCCGGGCCGCCCGGCCGCACCGCGGTGCCGTCGCGTCCGCGCGCCCGCGTGCTTTCTGGGCCGCCGACGTCTTTGGGCAGCGCTGCCCGGCTGCTGACCGTGGCGCGGCGCTCGGGCAGCCCAACCCCGGCAAGCAGAACTACCCGTACATGACCCGCATCGCCGCCAGCGGTGGTGCAGAGGGTCCGCATCCGGCGAGGGAACCGGAACCGGTCTAGAAGACCGGCGAGAGCCCCCTCAAGGCCGCGGACCCGAACCGGGTCCGCGGCCTTCGTCATGCGAGGCCACCGTTTTGTCAGACGCGTGAGAGACCTTAGACGAGTAGATGAGAGGGGATGGCACCGATGCATCGGCCCGGCACCGCCGTTCTGGAGGACCAGGCGGGGTTCGAGGCGGAATCCATGCAGGTGGGGGCGATCACAGCGCCCGAGCAGAGCGTCCCGGTCCCGGTGGCCATGGCCGCGCTGCCGAGCGGCGGCATGCTCCCGTGCATGGACGACCCGGACCTGTTCTTCGCCGAGTCTCCGGCGGACGTGGAGTGCGCCAAGGACCTGTGCAGGAACTGCCCGGCGCGGCTGGCGTGCCTCGCCGGGGCGCTGGAGCGCCGGGAGCCCTGGGGGGTCTGGGGCGGCGAGCTGTTCCTTCGCGGCGAGATCGTGCCGCGCAAGCGGCCCCGCGGACGGCCAAGGAAGGACGAGGTGGCGGCCTGACCAGCCGCTCGCCGAGACGTTGAGGTGGTGCAGCAGATGAACATGGTCAGCGAATTGGTCAGGGAACGACAACAGGAAATGCTGGTGACAGCCGTGGCGCAGCGCCAGGCGCAGCGGGTGCGTGCGCTCAGCCGGGCAACCCGCCGGGCCGAGCGGGCGCGGCGCCAGCTCGCCCGCTCGCGGCGCGAGGCCATGCGGCTGCGTGGCCAGCTCGCAGCCGAGCAGGGCCCCTGAAGCCGGTTCTCGCCGGCCGACGGACCAGCGATCGGGCCGGCTGAGCGGTCGGCGGGGATCAGGGCCCGGGAAGCACGCGCTTCCCGGGCCCTTGCGCTGCCCGCCCGGGTGCGGTGTCAGCCGCCCGGTCTGGCGTCGCCGGGCTGCGGCCCGTCAGCCGTTCGGGCTGGCTGCGCCGGCTACCGCGCTGTCCGGGTCATCCCGGTCAGGGGTGACCTCGACCGGCTCGCCCGCGTCGGCCTGGTGATCCTCGCTCAGCCCGGCCGCGTCAGCCCGGGCCGGCGGTGCTTTCCGGCGCCGCCGGCGCACCGGTTCCGTCTCGTCGGCGTAGCCGGGCATCCACCTGAGCACCTCGGCCCGGAACCGGCCCTCACACCCAAGCTGGCAGAGAACCCCGATCCCCGCCGTCGACACGCGGTGGATCAGCACATACGTGGGCGGCAGGTTGAGGCGCCTGCCAATCGCCGCGGACCTCATGTCCGTGACCCGTGACGCCTCGGCACGCAGCCACTCCCGGGTGAACGTGAACGACTCCACCTTGGACGGCTCGGCCAGCGGCGCCAGGTAGGCATGCAGGGCGCCAAGGTCCACCTCGACGTTTTCCTTGAGGAAGCCGTGAACGCGCAACTCGTGCTCCACCGTCTCGATGTCCCGGTCCTCGTGCATCAGGCGGAGCAGCTTGCCGAAGAAGTGCGGGAAGCCGTCCGGGAGCCGGTCCACGGCGCCGAAGTCGAGAACGCCAAGCCGCCCGTCGTCCATCAGCCGGAAATTGCCAGGGTGCGGATCCGCGTGCAGCAGGCCGGCGCGCGCAGGGCCGGAGAAGAGGAACCTGACGATCAGGATGCCCGCCCGGTTCCTGTCCTCGGTGCTCCCCTCAGCGATGATCTTCGAGAGCGGCGTGCCGTCTATCCACTCGCTGACGAGGACATGGTCGGTGGCCAGGACCACATTTGGGATGAGGAACTCCGGGTCGTCCGCATAGGCGTCCGCGAAAGCTTCCTGCGAGGCGGCCTCCATCCGGTAGTCGAGTTCCTCGGCGACCCGCTTGCGCAGCTCATCGAGCAGCGGCTTGACCTCGAGCCCTGGCATCAGCACGCCGAACAGCCGGCCCAGCCGGCTGAGCTGCGTGAAGTCACTGATCAGCGCCTTGCCTGCGCCCGGGTACTGGATCTTCACCGCCACCGGGCGGCCGTCGTGCCACAGGGCCCGGTGCACCTGGCCGATGGAGGCGGCGGCCGCGGGGATGTCATCGAACTCGGCGAAGCTGTCCCGCCAGCCGGCGCCCAGGTCGGCCACGAGCACGCGGTGCACGGTCTCGGCCGGCAGCGGCGGCGCGGCCTCCTGCAGCTTCGTCAGCGTCGCCCGGTAAGGGCCGGATATCTCGGGCGGCAGCGCCGCCTCGAAGATCGACAGAGCCTGCCCCAGCTTGAGCGCGCCGCCCTTCAGCTCGCCGAGAACGCGGAAAATCTGCTCGGCGGTACGCTGCTGGATCTCCTGCGCCACGACCTCGGCCGGGCGGCCGCCGAGGCGCTTGCCCAGCCCGAGCGCGGTGCGGCCGGCCAAGCCGACCGGCAGGGTGGCGAGTTTCGCCGTCCTGGTCACCGCACGGCGGGGCAGGTCGGTCACGGATATCGCGGCATCAAGGCACCAGTCGTCATCCCGGGCATGTGGCGCCGCTTCACCTCCCTAGCGATGTGGCTGCCAAGATCCCATTGTCCGCTACCTGGCGGCATGGCTGCCACAGGAGCAGTCGCCATGAGGCGGCCAGGTCCTGCGGCGCCACTGCCAGCCAGGCAGGACGAGTTCCAGGGTGCCATTCACCACCGCTTCGGCGGCGGCCGCCCGGTCGATAAAGGCCAGGACCTGCGCAGCGGCCTGAGCCGCCACGGCCGCCGCGAGCGGCGCATCGCATGCCGTCGGGTCTGGTTCGCGGCCCGTCAACTGGGCGAGGATCAGCGGCCAGGCCGGATCCCGGTCCGTCCTGGTCAGGTCCAGGCACTTCAGGCAGGCGGTGCGGCCGGGGACGACCAGCGGCCCCACGACCCCGATCGCCTCGTCCGCCGACACGGCCAGATGGGGCACCCGGTCCTGCATCAGGCCGGCCCGAAGTTCTGGCGGGTGGCGGCCCACCAGGATCGCCAGGTCGGGCAGCGCCGCGATCCCCGGCACCTGGCCGGCCCGCATGGTTTCCTGCGGCGCGGCGGCCTCTTTGGCTGCCCCGTCGGTGTGCGTGACCCGGCCGAGTCCCGACGCCGCGAGGAGGCTGGCGATCGCCGCCGCTACCCTGCCCCTGCCGTGGATCCGGACCTGGCCGGCGAGCCTGCGCGCGAGGGTACGCGCCCCGCCGTCGCCGTCCCGGTGCGCCAGGGAGACGGTGGCCAGTTCCGCGGCGAGCCGTGCCCGGAGCGGCGTGGGCAGTAACCGTAAGGTGGCGGCCGGGAAGTCGTCAAGCGCACCGGCCATCGCGAGCAGGGCCAGCACCCTCTCGGCGGTTTCGCTGGGGATGCCGTGGTCCTCGGCGGCCTGGATGACCTGCGCGCGGTCGCGGCTCCCGTCGAGCAGGCTGATCAGCCATGCGGCGCCGGCCATGCCGGTCAGTGCCACAGCCCGTCGCGAGTCGATTCCGATCTGCAGCGTGTCGCGGTCTCGCCACACTGGCAGCAGCCCGGGCTTCAGCGCTGGTCTCACGCTCCCATCGTCGCAGCCGGCGCCGACAGTCCCGGCATCACGGCCGCGGGCATCGCAGGGAAACGATCTTGGTTGCGGCCGGCGGGCAGGCCCGGTTGCCCCGGTTCTGCGGGCCGGCGGTTCCGCCGCCGGGTGGTTCCGCGGGGCGGGTGGTTCCGGGGGCCGGCGGTTCCGCGGGGCGGGTGGTGCCGCAGAGGGGGGTCTCCATCAAGCCGGTGACCGGGGTCCCCGGGCGCCGGAGCGACATGGCGAGCAACCGCTCGCTCCGCTGCGGGCCGTTCGCCCCCTTCCCCAGAAGCGACGCGCAACCCGGAGCCCGGGGACTCCCTGCCTGGCGAAGCTAGGCCCGGCGCGGTGAACGGTCAATGCACCCCTGTGGACAGTGCTGTGGA
>JASHPR010000559.1 GCA_030038015.1 Streptosporangiaceae bacterium | reverse complement strand
GTCATGGCGCCGACCCGACGGCGCTGGCCTGCGGCTGCACGGCGCGCCGGGGCCGGGCGCCGGTGCCGGGGCGGCTGGCCTTGAACCGGCGCAGCCGCAGGCTGTTCGAGACCACGACCAGCGAGCTTCCGGCCATCGCCAGCCCGGCGAACAGCGGGTTGAGGTAGCCCAGGGCCGCGAGCGGGATGGCGATCAGGTTGTAGCCGAACGCCCAGGTGAGGTTGGCGTGGATGGTGCGCAGCGTGGCCCGGGACAGCAGCACGGCGTCGGCGATGCTCGCCGGGTCGCCGTTGACCAGGGTGAGGTCCGCGGCGCCGATCGCCACGTCCGAGCCGGTGCCGATGGCCATGCCCAGGTTGGCCTGGGACAGCGCGGCCGCGTCGTTGACGCCATCACCCACCATGGCCACCCTCAGCCCGGCCGCCTGGAGTTCCCGGACCACGCCGACCTTTGCGTCCGGCCGCACACCGGAGAACACGTCGGCGTCCGGGATGCCGAGCTGCGCGGCGACCGCCCGGGCCGTGCGCTCGTTGTCCCCGGTGACCAGCACCGGGCGCACGCCAAGGTCCCGGATCCTGCGCACGGCCTCGCTGCCGCCCGGCTTGATGGCATCGCCGACGGCAAGCACCGCCCGTGCCGCGCCGTCCCAGCCGGCCAGGACTGCCGTGCGGCCGCTGCCCTCGACGCGGTTCACCGCGTCCCGCAGCCGCGGGGGAACTGCCAGCTGCAGCTCGTCGAAGAGCCGCAGGCTGCCGAGCGTGGCGTCGTGCCCGGCCACGCTGCCGGTGACGCCGGCGCCGGGGAGGCTGGCAAAGCCGGTCACGGCGGGCAGGAAGCCGAGGCGCGCCGCCGCCACCCGGGCGATCGCCTGCCCGATCGGGTGCTCCGAGGCGTCCTCGACCGCCCCCGCGACCAGCAGGCACTCCCGTTCGTCCGTTTCCGGGCCCGGGATGACCTCATCCAGGCTCATCGTGCCGCTGGTCAGCGTGCCGGTCTTGTCGAGCGCCACGACGTCGATCCTGCGGGCAGACTCGAGCGCCTGCGTGCCCCGGACCAGGATCCCCAGCTCGGCCCCGCGCCCCACGCCCGCCAGCAGCGCGGCGGGTGTCGCCAGGCCGAGCGCGCAGGGGCAGGCCACGACGAGGACCGCGAACGCGGCGCTCCAGGCGTCCTGGGACGGCAGCCCGGCCCCTATCCAGAAGCCCAGCGTGACCGCGGCCAGGCTGATCACGCAGGGCACGAACACGGCGGCCAGGCGGTCGGCGAGGCGCTGCGCGGCCGTCTTGCTGGCCTGCGCCTGGGTCACCAGGCTGACCAGCTGCGCCAGCATCGTCTGCGCGCCGACCCGGGTCGCCCGCACGACGAGCCGGCCGCTCATGTTGACGGTCGCGCCGGTCACGTCGTCGCCCGCGCCAACCTCGGCCGGCACCGGCTCGCCGGTCAGCACAGACGCGTCGATCGTGGAGTCACCCTCGACCACCACGCCATCGGTCGCGATCTTCTCGCCGGGCCGGACGACGAACAGGTCCCCCGGCTGCAGCGCGCCCGCGCTCATCCGCACCTCGGATCCGCCGCGCAGCACGGCAACGGTCTTGGCGCCGAGCTGGGCCAGGGTGGTGAGCGCGGAACCCGACCGGTCCTTGGCCCGCGCCTCCAGGTAGCGGCCGGTGAGCACGGACACGGTGACCCCGGCGGCCACGTCCAGGTACAGGGCCTGCTGCCCGGCCGGCGTGAAGGTCAGCGCGAACGGCATCCGCATGCCCAGCATCCCCGCCCCGCCGAAGAACAGCGCAAAGAGCGACCAGGCGAAGGAGGCGGCGATGCCCAGGCTGACCAGCGTGTCCATGGTCGCGCTGGCGTGCCGCAGGCTGGCCCACGCCGCGCGGTGCAGCGGCCAGGCACCCCACCAGGCCACCGGGAACGCCAGGGCCAGGCTGACCCACTGCCAGCCGCGGAACTGCGCGGCCGGGACCATCGCCAGGAACACCACGGCGACGGCCAGCGGCACGCAGGCGGCCAGCCGCCACCCGAGCTGGCGGGCACCGGACTCCGTCACCGGGCCCGCGGCGCCTTCCTGAACGGGGAGCGCGGCCTTGTACCCGGCTGCCTCGATCGCGGTCACCAGTTCGGAGACGTCACGGCCCCCGGTGTCGGTGATGTACGCGCGCTCGGTGGCGTAGTTGACGGTCGCCGCCACCCCGTCCAGCAGGTTCAGCCGCTTCTCGATCCTGGCGGCGCACGCGGCGCAGCTCATCCCGCCGACCACCAGCTCGACCGGGGCCGCGGCCGTGACCGGCGGGCCCGTCATCGCGATCCCCGCTGCCTGGCCGGCGCCGCGGAACGGCTCGGAGAGGGCTGGCTGCCGCCGCTGCCGGGGCTGCTGGGGAACATGTTCATCCCCGGCATGCCGGGGGTGGTGTGCGCCGAGGTCCCGCCGGTGCGGGTGTAGATCGTGGTGACCGGCCCGAGCGATGACCCGGCGGCCCGCGCGGCGAGGAAGATGGCGGCAAGCAGCAGGCCGAAGGCGCACAGCTTCAGCCGAGAGCTCACCACGGGGCACCTGCCTGCCTGGATCAAGGTTTCGCGATTCACACGACGGCAATATGGTACGCACGCCGCCAGGCCCTGTGCCGGCAACTATACCCCCCATGGGTTTGTGGCGTACCCGGCGCGGGTTTAATGAATACCGGTGCCGGGTTCCGGAATACCCATGGGGGGTTTGGAAAAGAAGCAATAAGGGGCTGGCAACCTGCCGGGATAGCCGGCATCGCTTGTGCCGGCATGCAAATGACGATTAGTCTCTCCGCCATCGCGAGAAAGGACCTTGCGCAGATGACCGAGAGCGTGGCGGCAGGTCACGGGACAGCCTGGCGCAGCAGCGCGGCTGGGGCGGACGAGCGGCTGGCGGCCCCCGACTGGCGCCGGCGGCTGCAGCTCGGGCTGGCGGGCATTTGGCTGCTCGACGCCGTGCTGCAATACCAGTCCTTCATGTTCACCAAAGCCTTCGCGCAGATGCTCGGCGGCACCGCCGCGGGTAATCCGGCCGTCATTGCGGACCCGATCAACTGGTCCGCACGCCTCATCGGCCACCACGTCATCGTCATCAACGCCATCTTCGCCACCATCCAGCTGCTGCTGGGGCTGGGAATAGCCTGGCGGCCCACGGTCAGGATCGCGCTGGGAGCCTCGATCATCTGGGCGCTGGGGGTGTGGTGGTTCGGCGAGGGCCTGGGTCTGGTCCTGACCGGCACCGCCAGCCCGCTGAACGGCGCGCCGGGCGCGGTGATCATATACGCGCTGCTCGCGGTGCTGCTGTGGCCGGTCGCGCGGGACCGCCCGGCACCGTTCGCCGCCGGCCGGGCGGTCGGCGCTCACGCCGCACGGGCGCTGTGGCTGGTTCTGTGGGGCAGCCTCGCCTTCCTCGCGCTGACGCCGGCCTCCCGGGCTCCGCAGGCGGCCAGCAGCATGATCTCGGGCGTGGCTTCCGGGCAGCCCGGCTGGCTCGCCGGGATCGACAACCACGCCGCGAGCGCGATCGGCCACGACGGCCTGGCGGTATCGGTCGTGCTGGCGATCGCGCTCGCCGTGGTGGCGGTCGGCGTCTACCTTCCGCCGCCCGCCGCCCGCGCCACTCTGGTGCTGGCGTTCGTCCTCGCCGCGGCCATCTGGCTGGCCGAGGGCCTGGGCGGCATCCTCACCGGCTCTGGCACGGATCCCAACTCAGGGCCGCTGCTGGCCCTGCTGGCGATCGCGTACTGGCCGGTGCAGGCGGCCGTCACCAGGCCAGCGCCGGCACCAGCCCAAGGAGCGCCGGCTCCAGCCCAAGGACCGACAGGAGAGCACTGACATGACCGGACCATCGTGGCTTGCGAAGCTGCTTGCGGCCGTCATGATCGCGACCGCCGCCTACTGCTTCAGCCGCCTGGTCGCGGCCCGGCGCTGGCGCCGCCCGACCGATTACGACGTCGACGGCGTGCACATCCTCATGGGCGTGGCCATGGCGGGGATGCTGGTCCCGCGGCTGAACCCGTTCTGGGACAGCGGCTGGGAAGTGATATTCGGCGGTGCGACGGCCTGGTTCGGCTGGCAGACCTTCCGGGGCTACCGCAACGAGCTGGCGGTCGGCCGCCGCTGGGTCGCGCACCACCTGCAGCACGTGGTGGCGTGCGGCGCGATGCTGTACATGTTCCTGGCCGTCGCCCCCATCAAGGCCGGCAGCTCCGGGTCCGGAATGGCCATGGGCGGATCGGGGTCCGCGACCACGTTCCCGACGCTGGCCCTCGTGCTGGCGCTCGCCCTGATCGGCTACGTGATCTGGACGGCCGACAGGTTCACATCGCTGGCCCCGGTGGCCGCGCTGCGGGCGATGACGGCGCAGGTCGGTGCCATCGTCGCCCCGGCGCTGGCACCCAGTCCAGCCTCGTCATCGGCCGGCGCTGAGGCTTCGGGCGGGACCGCAACCCAGGTCGCGCGAGCCGCCGCAGGCCCTGACGGAGGGCAGGCGGCGCAGCCGAGGCCGCCGATGTCGCCGCGCCTCGCCGCGTGCTGCGAGATCGCGATGGGCCTGACGATGGGTTACATGCTGATCACGATGCTGTGACGGCCGACGCGATGGGCGACGCGGCCGGCCTACCGCGCCATCTCGCTGACGGCCGGCACGGTGCGCGGCGCGGCCGGCCTACCCCGCCATCTCGTATCCGGCGGCGTCGACCGCAGCCCGCAGCGCGGCTTCGTCCGGCACCGGCTCCGCGGTGATCCGCACCTGCCCGGAGTCGAGGTCCACGTCAACGCCGGTCACGCCGGGCAGGCTGCCGATCTCGGTTCGCACCGCCTTCGCGCAGTGTTCACAGCTCATGCCGCTGACTTTGACGACAATCGGTGCCATGGCAATGATCCTAGCGTCGGGCGGATCCCGGTGCCGCCTGCGCCGCAAGGCCCGGGAGTATCTTGATCGGGTGGGCATTACGAGCTTCCTGCCGACCCGGCATTAGTGTGATGGCACGCAGGCCTGCCATGGCGCCGGTGCCAGCCGACGGGGCGCCCGGCACGAGCGAGATCGAGCTCGCCATCCTCGGGATGACGTGCGGTGCCTGCGCCACCCGGGTGGAGCGGCGGCTGAACGGCCTGGCCGACGTGAAGGCGACGGTCAACTACGCGACGGAACGGGCGAGCGTCCTGCTGCCGGCGGGCATGCCGGTGCCCGCTCTGATCGCCGAGGTGGAGCGGGCCGGGTACGGAGCCGAGCTGATCCCCCGGCCCGGCGAGACGGCGGGCCGCGGCGGCACGGCAGGCCAGGAGGGCACGGCGGCCCACGGCCAGACGGCGGGTGACGGCGGGACCGCTGCGGCGGAAGCCGGCGGCGGGACGCGCACGGACGGCGACCGCGCCGCTTACCTCAAGCGCCGCCTGCTCCTGGCCCTGGTTTTCTTCATCCCGCTGTCGGACCTGTCGATCGGGCTGTCGCTGTTCCCCGCGTACCGGTTCCCCGGATGGCAGTGGCTGCTGGTCGGGCTGACGGTGCCGGTGGCGCTGTGGGCCGCCTGGCCGTTCCACCGCGCCGCCCTGCGCGGCGCCAGGCACGGCACGTGCTCGATGGACACGCTGGTGTCGCTGGGCATCGTCGCGGCCTGCGGCTGGTCGGTGTACGCGATGTTCTTCGTCGACCGCGGCGGGCGGCTGCAAGGCGCGATGCACGAGCTGATCCACGCCTCCGGCGGCGGCATCTACCTGGAGGTCGCCGCGGCGGTGACCACGTTCCTGCTGGCGGGCAGGTACTACGAGGCCAGGGCACGGCGCTCGGCCGGCGAGGCCATGCGCGAGCTCGCGGCGGCGGGGGCGAAGGACGTCTGCGTGCTCGGCGCGGACGGCAGCGAGCAGCGCATCCCGGTCAGTGAGCTGCAGCCCGGCCAGCCGTTCGTGGTCCGGCCCGGCGAGACGATCGCCGCCGACGGTGACGTGATCTTCGGGCAGTCGGCCGTGGACCGGAGCATGATGACCGGGGAGTCGGTGCCGGCCGACGCCGCCGAGGGCGACACCGTGATCGCGGGCACCATCGCGCTGACCGGCCGGCTCATCGTGCGCGCCGTGCGGGTGGGCCGGGACACCCAGCTGGCGCAGCTGATCAGGCTGGTGGAGCGGGCGCAGGCGCAGAAGGCGGCCATCCAGCGGCTGGCCGACCGCATCTCCGCGGTGTTCGTCCCCACGGTGCTGGCGCTCGCGGGGCTGACGCTCACCGGGTGGCTGCTCGCCGGGAGCCCGGCGGAGCACGCGTTCAGCTGCGCGCTCTCGGTCCTGATCATCGCCTGCCCCTGCGCCCTGGGGCTGGCGACCCCCGCGGCGCTCGTGGTGGCCTGCGGGCGGGGGGCACAGCTCGGCATCTTCATCAAGGGATACCAGGCGCTGGAGTCGTCCCGCTCGATCGACACCGTGGTGCTGGACAAGACCGGGACGGTGACGACCGGCAGGATGACGCTGGCCGGCGCCGAGCCCGCCGGCACCGACCGGGCCACGCTGCTCGCCTGCGCGGGCGCCGTCGAGCAGGCCTCGGAGCACGCGGTCGCCGCGGCCATCACCGCGGCGGCGCGCGCCGAGGCCGGGCCGCTGCCGCAGGCCGACCAGTTCGCGGCGCTGCCAGGGCTCGGCGCCCGCGGCATCGTGGACTCCCGCGAGATCACCGTGGGGCGGGAGAAGCTGTTCCGCGACCGGGGGGCCGAGGTTCCGGCCGGCCTGGCCGGCCAGTGCGCGCGGTGGGAGCAGGCCGGCTGCACCACGGTGCTCGTCGGCTGTGACGGCAAGGTCATCGGGGCGCTGGCGGTCGCCGACACGGTCAAGCCCTCGGCCGCCGCGGCCGTCGCCGAGCTGCGCAGGCTCGGCCTGCGCTCGGTGCTGCTGACCGGGGACAACGAGGCCACCGCCCGGGCCGTTGCCGCCACCGCCGGGGTGGACGAGGTCATTGCCGAGGCGCTGCCCGCCGAGAAGGCCGCGATCATCACGGCCCTGCGGGCAGGCGGGCACTCGGTGGCCATGGTCGGCGACGGCGTCAACGACGGCCCGGCCCTGGCCGCCGCGGACCTCGGCCTGGCCCTGGGCTCGGGCACGGACGTGGCGATCGCCGCCGCCGACCTGATCCTGCTCCGCGACGACCTGCAGATCGTCCCGGACGCGATCAAGCTTGCCCGCGGCACGTTCCGGACCATCCGCTCCAACCTGGCCTGGGCGTTCGGCTACAACGTCGCCGCGGTGCCGCTGGCCGCCCTCGGCTTCCTCAACCCGCTCATCGCCGCCGGGGCGATGACCCTGTCCTCCGCGTTCGTGGTGTGGAACAGCCTGCGGCTGCGCCGGTTCCGCGTCGCCGCGCCGGCCGGGGCGGCGACGGCCGCGGAAGCGCCGGGCGGGTCAGGACCCGGCGGTCACGGCCCTGCGCTGGTTGGTGCCGAGTAGCTGGCCGATCAGGCTGCGGCCTTCGAGCGCGGGCAAGAATCATCCGAACGTGTGATGCCGGCCCTTCCGCCTGCCGGTGAGTATGCGGGGATGACGCTGACGCGGATGCTGCCAGCCACACGGCTTGCCAGGCGGCCGGAGCCGCTGCCGTCGGGCCCGCTGGCCGGACGCTATCCCGCCGCGGCGGCTATGGTGATCTTGTTCCTGGTCCCTTATCTGGTCCTGTCGTCCGCTCTGCAGCCGCTCACGCCGATCATTGCCGGCCAGCTGCCGGCCTGCTGATGTCGCTGCTGACGTTCCAGGACGCCCGGCCGACCGCAGCGCCCCCCGGGATCCTGCCGCCATCGGGCTTGCCGCCAGCGGTTCGGCGGCGGCGTTCTGCGGCGCCTGGGAGCTGCTCACGCACCCGTTCCTCGACCCTGTCGCCGTGGGCCCGCTGCTTGGCGGGCTGACGCTGATCATCGTCTTGTGGGTCTACCAGTACCGCGCCAGGCATCCGCTGCTGACGGGCCCGTGCTGTTCGGCTGCGACGGCTCCGACCTTGCCAGGGCCTCGATAGCGGAGGCCGGGCGCCAGCTGCCCGCCAAGCGCGACGCGCTCCGGAAGCGCCGTTACCGGGATCTTGCTGGCGATCCGCCGAAATGATCCGAAGCAAGACGATGGCCGCCGCGACCATGGCCGAACTGCGCAGGCCCGCGTCAGGGCCCGGCGGTCACGGCCCAGCGCGGGTTGGTGCCGAGCAGCTGGTCGATCAGGCTGCGGCCTTCGAGCGCGGCCCATTCGCAGCCGCTCCAGCCTGGCCTGGCCCCACGGGCTGGCCTCGACGAGGGAGACCATCTCGGCGGGCGTGATGCCGTTCGCGTGCGGCAGCGCGCCTTCCGCCAGGCGGCGAGGGCGGCGGCGGGGTTCGGGAAGGGTCCACATCAGGTGGCGCCCCACCACGGCGTCGAACGGGCCGCCAGGCGGGCTGGCCGCGTCGGCCAGCACGGTCTCCACCTCCAGGCCCTGGCGCGCGGCCTTGGCACGCAACATCTCGAGCATGCCTGTAAGCCAGGTCGCGGGGAGACGGCCGGTCCAGGTCACCGCCGCCGCGGATCGGCCCTGCTGATGTCGAGGATCTCCGGGTGGGCTCGGCCATAGCCCAGGCCAGCCAGGCCGGCCGCCGTCAGCATCGCGCCGGCCAGCAGGTACGCGGCTGCCATCCCGAACACCCCGGCCACCGCGCCAAAGGCGACCGCTCCCACGCCCTCGAGCACGATCAGGCTCCCGATCATCGTGCTGGTCACATGGGCCATCCGCCCGGCGGGGATGACGTGAATGAAGGTCGTCTGCGCCGCCACGACCCACCCGAAGCCAAGCCCGATGGCGAAGTTCCCCGCGACGACGATCACCCTGTCCGCGCTCAGTCCGGCGGCGGTCGCCATGAACGCGACCCCGCAGACGGTGATGTACCAGAACTCGCCGAGGACACGTTCGCTCAGCCGCGTCTTCCCCACCACCGTGGCCGCGATGGCCTGGCCGGCCGCCATCGCCGCCAGGGCCGCCGGCACCCAGGCGCGGTCGGTTCTGCTGAGCGTCGTGGCCAGGGTCTGCGGGACGGCACCGAGGGTCAGCCCGATCCACGCGACCGGCACGAGGGCTGCCAGCGTCCGGTCACCGAAGATCGTCCGGATTCCCGTCGTCATCAAGGCGCGATCGCGGGGCGGTGCCCGGTTCACCAGCCTGAGCCCGGCGAGCAGCACCGCTGCAACGACGAAAGTGGCGGCGTCGGCCCCGAGCGCCGGCCCGGTGCCGATGGCGATCGCCACCACCGATCCCGCGACGTAGCCGAGGACCTCGGATGCCTGATTGGACATGGTCACGAGGGCAACCAGACGTCCCCGGATATCGCGTGGCACGCCGTCGGCGATGGCTCCGGTCCTGACCGAGTTGAACGCCGTCCTGATCCCGCCGACCAGGCCGGCCGCGACGAGCACCGCCCAAAGCCCGGAAGCGACGATCGGCAGCGACACGGCGCCGGCGCCGACCAGGCTCAGCACGATCAGGCCGGCGCGGCGGGGGATCCGGTCCAGCCAGGGCCCGATGCCCGCCGAGACGGCGAACGCCGGCAGGGCCTGGATACCGAAGACGGCGGCGGCCCCGAGCGCATGACCGCCGGAACGGTGGTAGCCGGCCAGGAGCAGGGCTCCCAAGCCGACGAAGTCGCCGAGGTAGGAGATCGTCGCCGCGGCCCAGAGCCGCCATGCCGCAGGATCGGTGAACACCGCCTGGTAGCGGAGGGTCGCGCCAGATCCCACCTGCCCACCTTTGCGATCATGCCGGAGCCTTCGCGAAACAGCGTTCTCCGACAAATTCCCGTATTTCTGGACAACCATACTTGTGCTGCCGTCATGGTTACAACTCACTGGAGCTGAGTAGTGACGGAAAGTTCGGGACTCTCGCCTCAGGCGCCGGACGGCCGCACGCTCCTGCGCTACATGGGAATCGACGAGGCAGAATCCCTCACCGCCGCCGACGCGAGCTTCCAAGCTCGGCATCAGCTTCCACGGCTGGAATCCTGACCGCGATTACTGGCATCCGTTCGGCGCGGTCAGCGGCCCGGCCGTGCTGGTCAACGACTGGCTGCGGAAGGCCGCTGCGGGCGACGTCCCCCCGATCGACACGGTGCTCGGCCGGGGGCTCTGGGACATCGCGGCCACCCGGCTCGCGCCGCAGTCGGCGCGATGCCGCCCCTACACCGGCGACCTGCCCGTCCACGCCTGCCACGTCGACGCGGGACGGCTGGCAGAGATGCTGAAAAGGCACGCGATCGCGGCCGGCGTGCGGCACGTCGTCGACAACGTGACCAGCGTCGACGTAAGCCCCGGCGGCGGTCGCGCAGGTGCAGACCCAGGCGCACGGTGCGCTGCCCGCCGATCTCTTCTTCGACCGCAGCGGCTTTCGCGGGCTGCTCATCAACGACGCGCTCAAAGAACCGTTTGAGCCGTTCCGCCAGCAGCTGTGGTGCGACCGCGCGGTCGCGCTGAACGTTCCCGGCGAGGCCGCCCGCCGTGGCGACCTGCCACCCTATACCCGCTCGACGGCCCGCGACGCAGGCTGGATCTGGCAGATTTCCCTGTTCAGCCGGTCGCGGAACGGATACGTCTACTGCTCGTCCTGCCTGGAGCCGGAGCAGGCCGAGGCCGAGCTCCGCGCGTTCCTCGGTGCCGATGAGAGCATTCCGGCCCGCCATATCAGGATCCGGGCCGGCAAGAGCCGGCGCGTCTGGGTCGGGAACGCATCGCGGTCGGGCTGGCGGGCGGCTTCATCGAGCCGCCGACGGGTCGCGTCCCGCATTCCGGCCCTATTCCTGGGCGTGCATCATCGGCGGTAACGGGGGTGCGGCCGAGCCGCGGCGCGGCCGCACCGGTTGATCCGGCCGAGCTTGAGCAGGCCAGGGAGGATCTGGATGCCAAGACCGCGGCGGCGAGGGCGGTGGCCGGGCTGCTGCCGGACAACCGCGAGCGGCTCCGCAACCTGAGGCAGGCGTGGGAGCGGGGCGGGCGGCCAGAGGCCGAACCCGAGCGCGGGGCTTACGCTGCGGCGCCGCACCAACTGGTCACCGGGTACCTCACCGACGAGAGGGACGTCCCGTGGGCCCCACGCCGGAGCGGTGCCTGATCCGCTCACGCGGTGGCGGGCAGCCGCTGCGCGGGGGTCTTCCCGGTCAGCTGGCCGTCGCGCCGCCGCTTCACGGCGGTGAACGCGTCATAGACCAGCGGCGCCGGGTACAGGCTGGAGGTGGTGGCCGCCGGCGTGTGGTAGTAGGTCATGGTGATCGATGTCTGGTCGCCGGGGAAGCCGCCGGGGTCCACGTCGAACACGCCGATCCCCCAGGGGTAGGCAGTGTTCGGGTCACGCACCGCCGACCACGTCGCCAGCTCGGTCTCGTTGGCGGGCGCCTTGTACGCCTGCGGGTAGGTGGTGTAGATCTGCGAGGTCAGCTGCCCGTCGTCGTTGCCGTAGGAGCTGTCCGGCGGGCCGTAGACGTCGTCGTGGGATGAGGTACCGCCGCCACCGAGGACGACGTGCACCAGGCCACGCGAGGTGTCGACCAGGTCGGTGTCGAAGCTGACAACGGTGGGGCGCAGGAACGTGCCCGGGTCGGTGCCGTGCACCAGGTAGCTGCGCCCGTAGTCGTGATCGTGGCCGCAGAGCACGAGGTCCACGCCGCAGGCGTAGAAGAGCGGGAACCAGCTCTTCCGGATGCCGAGGTCGCTGCCGCTGCCGCTGGACGAGCTCGACATGGCCGGCTGGTGCATGTAGGCGATGATCCAGTCGACCGTGGGGTCGAAGCTGGCCTGGCGCAGCGTGCGCGCGAGCCACTGCTCCTGCTGGCCGCCGGAGTAGCCGAGGAGGTAGGGGCCGTTGGTGGTGCCGGGGTAGACCCCGCCGTCGTTCTCGTAGACGACGTCGTTGTTGTCCAGCGAGATGAACAGCACCGAGCCGACCTGGAAGCTGTACCAGTTGCCGCCGAACTGGCTGCTGCGGTTGCCCGGCAGGGCGTAGCGGGTGTGGTAGGCGTTGTAGCCGAGCTCCCCGTTTCCCGCCTCGACCTCGTGGTTGCCGAGGCAGGGCATCCACGGGGTGTGCATCGCCGACGGCTGGGTGTTGTTCGCGAAGTCGGCCCACACCGCGGGCATGCTCTCCTGGTTCACGTTCGCGTACGACAGGTCGCCGTTGAGCAGGTGCACGACGGGGTTGAACTGCTCGATCTGGCTCGTCGCCGTTATCCCGTTGAGCGAGGACTTCGACCACGCCGGGTTGCCGGAGCCGATGTCACCGAAGCTGGTGAACCGGAACGGGACCCGGCCGACGGGCGCCGTCGTGAACGTGCCCTGCACCGGGGTCGCGCCGTCGCTGACCACCGTGTAGACGTAGCTGCTGGCCGGCTGCAGGCCCCGGATGCGGGCGTGCTGCATGTAGGTCTCGACGCCGTCGATGGCGTCGGTGTAGGTGAGCGTCTCCGCCGGGATGGTCAGCCCGGACCCGCCTTGCGGCGTGCCGAGCACCACGCGGGGATTAGCGGCCGAGCCCGGCGTCGACCAGGAGACCGTCATCTCCCGCGCCGGGTCGTTGCCGAACTCGATATGGATCTGGCTGGCGCCCTGTGCGCCCTGTGCACCCAAGGTGCCGGCGATCGCCGGCTGCTTCCAGAATGCCGACCCGGCAAGCAGCAGCCCGCTTGCCGTCACGCCGCCAATGAACGACCTGCGGGACACCAGCTCTGCCACGCGCCCTCCAGCTTTGCCCGGCCTGCCTCAGCATCCCGATGCTGACAATGCCGGACCACGGCAAGCCGGCGGGAAGCTGTACGGAGTGCAAACAAGCTGAACTTCTGGACGGCGAGGCCGGCCCGGCCCCAACCTCGCCGCGGACGCGGTCAGGATCCGCGATGTCCTTGAGGTCGCGGCGGGGCAGCCGCACCGCCGGAACACCTGGCACCGGGCATGAGAACGGGGCTTTGCCGCCGCGAGCGCGGCGGCAAAGCCCCGTTGCGCCGTGCTGAGGCCAGGCCAGCAGCCGCTGCTGCTGCTGCTCAGCTCACCACGACGGCGGCTCAGCTGGCCAGGACGGCCTCGATCTCGAGCTGGATGGTGACCTTGTCGGACACGACGGCGCCGCCGGCCTCGCCCAGGCCGAAGTTGACGCCGAAGTCGCCCCGCTTGATCTCCGCGGTGGCGCTGAACCCGGCCCGGGTGCCCCCGTAGGGGTCGGGGCCGAAGCCGTTGAGCTCCAGGGTCAGCGGCACGCTCTTGGTCACGCCCTTGAGCGTGAGCTCGCCGTCGACAACGTAGCCGCCGTCCTCGACCCGGACGCCCGTCGAGCGGTAGGTCATCGTTGTGTGCTTCTCGACCTCGAAGAAGTCGGTGGACCTGATGTGCGCGTCACGCTGCTCGTTCCCGGTGTTGATCGAGGCCAGGTCAATCTCCGCGGTCACCGACGAGCTGAGCGGGTCCTCGCCGGTGACGATCTGGCCGGAGAACGTGTCGAACTTGCCGCGGACCTTGCTGACCATCATGTGCCTGACCGAAAACCCGACCTCGGAGTGCACCGGGTCGATGTTCCATGTCCCGGCCACGTAGCCCGGAATGCTGGTCGCCGTGGTGGAAGCGGTCATGAGTCACTCCTGTGCTGGTTGGTTGAGTACTCAATAACTATCAGCCGCCGCCACATCTTGTCAAACGCTCAACTAACTTCGGGGTATGCTGGTAGCATGCGCAGTCAGCAGACCCGGTGGCTAAGCAGTGCCGAGCAGCAGGCGTGGCGGGCGTTCCTCACCGCCTGTCAGACGCTGTTCGCCGCGGTCGACGCGCAGCTGCTGCGTGACTCGGACATCCCGCACGGGTACTACGAGATCCTCGTCCGGCTCTCGGAAGCGCCGGGCCGGGCGCTGCGGATGACCCAGCTCGCCGAGGCCTCCACGTCGAGCAAGAGCCGGCTCTCGCACGCCGTGGCGCGCCTGGAGGAGCGGGGCTGGGTCAAGCGGACGGACTGCGCCACGGACCGGCGGGGCCAGGTCGCGCAGCTCACCGACGAAGGCCACGCCGCGCTCGCCGCTGCCGCCCCCGGCCACGTCGCCCAGGTGCGGCGCTCGCTGATCGACCGGCTCACCCCGGAACAGGTCGAGCAGCTGCGGGAGATCAGCAACGCCATCATCGCGGGCGCCGAGCCCGGCCAGGCGGCCGCGGCCGGCCGCTGCCTCGGCGACCCCGACTAACCCGCAGCCACCACCCGCACCCCCCGCCACCACCAGCCAGCCGCCACCGTGTGCGCTAACTGCTGCGGGAGCAGCATTTTCCGCACACGCGGCTTGGCACCCCACGCTCGGCGGCATTACCGCATCGCTCCGTCGCCGGCAACTCCCTGTCCACAGCGGAGGTTGCCTCGACCACGGCATCCACAGGAGGCGGCGCCAGGCCGCACAGCCAGCACCGACCTGGCCAGCATGGCACCGTGACCCTGCCTGATGAACCAGCGGATCGAATCGCCGGAAGGCACGCCCAACAGTGCGGCGTGCTGACGACCGCGGCTGCCGCCCGCTCGATCGGCCACGCGGCAGTGCGCTGGCGTATCGAGCGTGGCCGCTGGCAACGGCCATGCCGCGGCGTCGTGGTCACTCACTCCGGCCCGCTCAGCAGCGAGCAGCTGCTCTGGGTCATCGTCCTCGCTGCCGGGGCGGGGGCCGCCCTGGCTGGCCTCACCGCTGCCGGCCTCGACGGCCTGGCCGGGTTCAATGACGGGCGCATTCACGTCATGGTGTCGGCATCCCGCGCCATCCGTGCCAAGCTGCCAGACGGCGCGGTGGTGCACCGGTCGCGAGCTTTTGACCCCGCTGACATTCATCCGGTTCGGCAGCCGCCGAGAACGCGGACGCCACGGTCCATTCTGGACGCCGCCGCGTGGATGCGTACGGAGAACGGCGCGCGTGCCGTTCTCGCCGCTGGCGTGCAGCAGCGGCTGGTCCGCGCTGGCGACCTCGCGGCCGAGCTGGCCCGGCTGAACGCAAGGCCGCGGCAGGCTCTGATCCGTTCCACCATCGCCGACATCGCAGGTGGCGCCCAGGCACTGTCGGAACTCGACTTCTGCCAGCTAACCCGTCGCTATCGGCTCCCCGAGCCCAGCCGGCAAGTGCTCCGCAGGGACTCCGCCGGGCGCACCCGCTGGCTGGACGCCTATTGGGAGCACGCTCGACTGGTCGCCGAGGTGGACGGGCTCTGGCACATGGACGCCGCGGCGTGGTGGGCCGACATGCGCCGCGACAACGACCTCACGGTCAGCGGGTACCGGGTGCTGCGTTTCCCGGCCTTCGCCATGCGTGAGCAGCCCAAGGTCGTCGCCGCGCAGATTGCGCGAGCTCTTCAGCTGCGCGCCCCGAGCCGCTAGATCAGTGACTCCTTGCCCGGATCGGGTCAAGGACGGCGTCCCGGAGTATTCAGCCGCATCGCCCAGCGACCGCTGGCCAAAGCTGTGTGCGTCTGGCACAAGTGGTGGGCCAGCACCACAACCGGCCGTTCGCTGATCGCCTGCGACCAATGACCTACGGCGACTCGGTGATCTAGGTCAGCCCAGTGAGGGGCCCGGGAATCGCTGTCCGATCGCAGCGCATTCACGGTTCCTGCCGGGAGGCGTGATGAGCGAAGAGTCCCTGGAGCGGCACGGCGGCGTGCTCGCCGCGCCTGTCCGCCACCCGCGAGGCCGGCAAGCCGCCATCGTCGTCGCAGTCCACATCGCTGCGGCATTAGTAGTCGCCGTTCTTCTGGTCACTAACCCCGATCACGGGACTCCGACCCTCAACAGCGACCTGCACCGGCTCAGCCCGTAGCGCCTGCTCAGTAAGCCACGGTGATCCGGCGGCGGAACGCCTCGTTGTCCTCCAGCTCGTCGGTGAGCGCGATCGCGAAGTCGGGGATGCTGATCCGGCTTTCGCCAGCGTCGTCGACCAGCAGCTGGTCCCCGCCGACCCGGAACTCCCCGGTTCGCTCCCCCGGGCCGATCACCCCGGCCGGGCTGACGTAGGTCCAGTCGAGGTCGTCGATGGCGCGGTAGACCTCGTCGAGGGTCCTGGCGTGCGCGAGCGCCGTTGCCTTCCACGCCGGGGGGAAGCCGGGACTGTCGACGAGCCGCTGGCCGGGCGCGACCTCGAGGCTGCCGGACCCGCCGACCACCACCAGGCGGCGTACCCCCGCACGGCGCAGTCCCTCGGCGAGGCCGCGCGCCGCGCCGAGCAGGCTTTCCTCGGGGTCCTCACCACTGCCGCGCCGCGGGCCAGTAGCCGACACCACCGCGTCCTGGCCTGCGGCCAGTCTGGCCACGGATGCGGGGTCGCTCGCGTCACCGGTGACAGCCTGCACGACCAGGCCCTCGACCGGGGCGCCGGTTCTGGTAGCTGCCGTCACGGTATGACCGCGTACGAGCAGCTCTGCGGTGATCGCGCGGCCGATGGCGCCCGAAGCGCCGAACACGACAACCTTCACGATTCCACCTCATCACGCCCTAGGCCCGCTGCGGCGGCCACTGACCAGGGGCACCTGCGCCAGTATCTGTAGGGCTGCCCATGATGGACCTGGGCAATCTTGATGCCGGTGGGGCGCCTGAGGTGGCGCGCCGCGGTGGCTCGGGTCAGCTAGTCAGGGATGACGAGGACCTTGCCGACCGTCCCGCTCTCCACCGCTTCGTGCGCGGCGGCGATCTCGTCCAGCGGGAACTTGGTGACCGGCAGCTCCGTCAGCGCCCCGTCGGCGAGCGCTGCCGTGACGTCCCGCGTGGCCTGCCGGAGCGCCTCCTGCGGGACCCCGTACAGCAGCACGAACCTGAGCACGACGTTCGCGTTCATGCAAGCCCGAACGGGCAGCACAGGATTGTCCGCTTCGGCGGCGTAGCAGACGATACGCGCCTCGGGCCGCACGACGGCCAGGTCCAGCTGCAGGTTCGCGCCGAGGGCCACCTCGACCACGTGGTCGACGCCCGAGGCGCCCGCGAAGGAGCTGATCTGGCCGGCGGCGCCGGGTTCCCGGTAGTTCACAACCAGGTCGGCACCTGCCTTGGCTGCCAGCTCGGCCTTTTCCGGCCCGCTCACGGTGGTGATCACGCGCGCTCCCGCACGCTTGGCCAGCTCAATGGCGAAGTGGCCGACCGCGCCGGCTCCCCCCGCCACCAGAACCGTCTTCCCCTGAAGAGGGCCGTCAGCGAACAGGCACCAGTGTGCGGTCATGGCGGGGACACCGAGGCTCGCGCCGAGTTCGACCGAGGCACCCTCGGGCAGCGGCACCGCCCGCTCCTCGGGGACGACGCTCCACTGGGCGGCGGTACCCCACCGGTTGCCGGCCGCGGCGAACCACAGCCACACCCGCTGGCCGATACGGCCCGGGTCGACGCCCTCGCCGGTTGCGTCGATCACCCCCGCGCCATCCTGGTGCGGGATCTGGAAGCCCTCGATCGGCCGCGGGGTCGCGCCGCTGCGGGACTTCCAGTCGGTCGGGTTGACGCCGGAGGCCTGCACTCTGACCCGCACCTGCCCAGGCCCGGGCTCCGGCCGCGGCACGTCCTCGACCCGCAGCACCTCACGGGCCGCCCCGTACCGGTCATAGAGCGCAGCTTTCATCGGTGAACGCCTCCAGGCTCGCTCGGTTTCAGGCCGCTCCGATTCTCCCACCGGGACAGGGAGGCGCCGGAGCGGTCTGCGGCCGTGCCGCGGGCCTGGCTGGGCGCCAGGCCGTCAGCCGACTACGAGGTGTTCGGCCCGTCCCAGTTGTCCGGAAGAACGTAGACCTTGCTCCATCCGGTGCTCTTGGCGCGGACCAGGGCAGAGTCCGCCGCACCGATCAGTTCGTTCAGAGCCCGTCTGGACTCGTTCAGGATCGCCACCCCGATAGACACGGTCAAGCGGAACACGAAGCCTTCCTGGACGCCCGACTCGATAGCAATTGGCTCGCCCGCAATGTGATCGCGCAGCCGCTCGCTGATCCGTTGCGCTTCGTGCCGGCCCGTCTGCGGCAGCAGGATGGCGAACTCCTCACTCCCGAACCGGCCGATCAGGTCATGACCCGGCAGTTGATCCCTCAGCATGCCTGCTATGTCACGGATAAGCTGGTCACGTACAGATTGTCCGGCCATGTCCATAACATCCGTAAAGTGATCAATATCGACCATAGCCAGAGCAAGAGGCTTCCCATCACGCAATGCCCGGAAAAACTCAGCTTCAGCCTCCCTCTGCCACGTGCCAGCGTTGAGCAAGCCGGTCTTGGAGTCGATGCGAGCGTTGGAGACAAGCTGCGCGCGCATAATCGACCGCTTGCAGAGCACCACGGACGGCAAGGCGAGGGCCATGAGCACCGGGTTAATCCTGACGACAAGGGTGAGTGAGACCGCCAGGCTGAGTTCGAGCAGGTCAGACATGATCGATTCCCGGCTTCCCACCAGGTGGCGAATGCGTGCCGCAGGATCAGACAGCTTGATCGCTACGACCAGCAGCCCATGATTGATGACCCAGCCAAGCAGGCCGCACACCGCGACGCTAGCCGTCCAGGTGAGGGCGTGCTCCCCGCTTCGGGGGAAAGGCCCAGCTAGCGACGCTGGGATCATATGGAACGCCAGTGAGGCCAAGCCATAGGCGAGGCTTACCGTTGCAGCGCTGAACACCCGTCGATACGGGACGAGTCCGGGCAGGCGCAGCAGTTTGTACGCGGTCAGCGGGATCGGCGCCACAAAAGCGAACACGGGTGGCAGCGCGACCGCTATGGCCAGCAGCCAGACCGACTGCAGATCCCTGACGACCTCGCCGTGAGCCTCCTTCACCGAGCGGGTTGATTCGATCGCGACGATGCCGCAAGCCAGCAGCGCTATGCCCAGAAACAAGTCTGAACCGACGCAACGGGTGTGAGCGATGGCCATGCCGATCGCACACGAGGCAGCTACGTCAACACCAAGCACAAACCCACGCAGCGGCGGCCGGAGCGTCCAAACTTGCCACCTGCGGATACTCCATACAGCATGCAGCAATCCGCCCGATACTTGACTAAGCGGGCGGAGCGCAGGCATGAACTCCCCGAGCGCTTGATTGGAGCCACAACAACTTTCAGCGTGTTACGGGCGGTAAGTAATAGATGTCACATGGTCACAGAGAGCTAGCCCGATTGTCAAGGTGGGCTAGCTCTGTGACGCCTGCCCCGATCCGGCCGGAGCACTGCGAATGAGGGAGAGAGGAGGGCTAGGCCATGCGCAGCGACTGGGGCTAACCGCCGCATCAGCCATCACGTCCACCAGGCAAAGGAGGAGCAAGACATGCGCAGCGACTGGGGCTGAGCCCGCACCGGCCATCGCCCGTACCAGGCAAAGAAGGAGGACCGCGCGATGCGCAGCGACTGGGGCTGACCCCCGCACCAGCCAGCCAGGAATCACGACAGGAGGAGCAGGCCATGCGCAGCGACTGGGGCTGACCCCGCACCGGCCATCGCCCGTACCAGGCAACGAAGGAGGACCGCGCCATGCGCAGCGACTGGGGCTGACCCCCGCACCGGCCATCACCCGTACCAGGCAACGAAGGAGGACCGCGGATGCGCAGCGACTGGGGGTGACCCCCGCACCAGCCAGCCAGGAATCACGACAGGAGGAGCAGGCCATGCGCAGCGACTGGGGCTAACCGCCGCATCAGCCATCACGTCCACCAGGCAAAGGAGGAGGAACACGCCATGCGCAGCGACTGGGGTTGATGATCCCAAGGTGCGGAGTAACCGCGAATCTCACCGGCTAGCCGGGAGGCTGGCCGGGACGCGGGCCGAACTTATCGCCAGGGCGGCGGCCAAGGCCGCCCCGAGGCCGCCGCTGACGGCGATAGCAATGGCGGGCGTCATCGCATTCGAGGCGACGACCCCGCCGAGAAGCACGATCCAGAGGCCTTGAGATACCTGCATGCCCCCATTGGCTAGGCCGAAGGCCTGGCCCCGGCGGGCGGCTGGCACTGCAGAGACGAAGCCGGCGTTCGCCGCGAGCTGGTAGGACGCGCACGCCCCTGAGGCCGCGATGATCACTAGCGAGGCGGTCAGCCCCGGATGCAGCCAGCAGAGCGAGAGCAGGCCGCACGCGGCCATCGCCAGCGGGTACATCAAGCGCTGCCGTGACCCGTCCGGGAACATCCGGCCGAACAGGACGGCTCCGACGGCTGTGCCGAACGGTCCCGCGGCGAACACGAGACCCGTGCTGATCGGGACGGGAAGAGAGGAACGGAGGCTGTCCGCATAGGGGGCTGCCAGGCCCATCGGCGCCACGTAGAAGGCCACCAGCCAGCCGATGAGCATAAACGCCCGGAGAGCCCGGTCGCCGAAGACGAGACGCACTCCGGCGACGACCTCCGCAAGCCGCGACGTGCCGCCGGCCGGCCGGAGAGCAGCGGCGGGGCGATGCCGCACCCACAGGCAGGCGAGCAGAGCCGAGACGCCGAACGTGGCGGCGTCGGCGACCAGAGCGGCCCGGACACCCAGAAAGGCGACGACCACGCCGCCAAGGGCAAAGCCGGAGGCGATGCCCACCTGGATGGTGGTCTGTGTGACCGCGACGCCGAGGACGTACCGCTCGCCGGGCAGCACATCCGGCATCATCGCGGATCGCGCCGACTTGAACGGTGAGTCGAGCAGCGTCACAACGAACAGCAGCGCGACCATGATCCACAACGCCGCTCCGGCCGGAACGGTGAGGCTGACCAGGGCCATCAGGCAGACCAGCACCATGCGAACGACGTCGCAGGCGATCATCACGGTGCGCCGTGGCAGCCGGTCGGCGAGGCCGGACAGCGCGAGCCCGCCGACCACCCAGGGCAGCAGCGTGACCGCGTAGGTCAGCGCCGTCCAGAGCGCCGAGTGCGTGCGGTCATAGACCAGCACGGTGACGGCCACCCTGGCAAGCTGGTCGCCCGCGACCGACAGCAGCTGGGCGAGCCAGAGCGCGCGGAACTCCGCGATCGCGAAGATGTCACGGTAGGTGGGCTTTCCCGGCTCGGAGGGTGCATTCGGCAGGGCGGTCCGTGCCGCACCATTCACCGCGATCTCCAAGTCAACATATCGTCGCGCAAGGCCAGACGTTGCCCCATGATTGCTCAACCATCTGCCGATCCGCAACAAGAGGTGGCCGAAACCTTACACAGCGCAAGCCAGATAGGCGTGCGCCGCCCATCCGGGCGGGCTAGTCTGATTGCCGCCACCTGCGCCGTAGGCTCGCAAGCCACGCGGGCCGCCGTGCGGCGGCTGCCCTCTGGGGTAAACCGGGCAGCCAGATCAGCCGGCAACCGGCGGTCCTTGAAGGCGAGCACCCCGTCCGAAACGCTGGCGCTCGGTAATGTCTCAGCATCCTTCCTGTCAAGGACCCTGGCTCTGCTGGCTTTCGGCCGCCAATCGCCTAAAAGAATGGCAAAGAAGCCTCGCGCATCCCAGCGCGGGTGACCGGCGTGCGAAAGGGGAGGGACGGGATGCGCCGAGGCTTAGGGCGCCGACGGGTCGCCAGGCGCTCGGGTGCCGCGCTGGCCGTGCGACGGGGGGTATTGCTCGCGGGCACCACGGCCGCCACCTTAGGGGCCTGCCTGCTGGCGCCGCTGCCACAGGCGGCTGGCGACCCAGCCGTCAGAAGCGGCATCCCGTTCAGTGGAATGGCGGCAGTCGGGGCCCTCTTCACGAGGAAAGCCAACGGGAGTCTGGGCTCGCACTTCTGCACGGCGGCCGTGGTCAGCAGCCCGGGCCAGAACCTGCTGATCACCGCCGCGCACTGCATGGCGGGCCGGTCGCTCGGGCCGGCGGCCGGCGTTGTCTTCGCCCCCGGCTACCACAACGGCAAGTTCCCGCACGGCACCTGGATCATCACGGCCGTGTACGTCGACAGCGCATGGCAGCAGCGGCAGAACCCGAACGATGACGTCGCCTTCCTGGTCGCCGGGCGGCCGGGCACGCACATCCAGCGGCACACGGGCGCCGAGACGTTAATGGTGGGCCAGCCGTCACAGGTCGTGCAGGTGATCGGCTACCCGGACGGCACGACCGACCCGATCACGTGCACCGCTCCCGCGCGCAACTTCGACCGGGCACGGGAGATGGTCTTCGACTGCGACGGCTACACCAACGGCACCAGCGGCGGCCCGTTCCTGGCGCACGTCAGCCCGCAGACCGGCGACGGCTGGGTGATCGGGGTCATCGGCGGATACCAGGATGGCGGCGACAGCCCGGACATCTCCTACTCGCCGAGGTTCTTCTCCGCGGTCGAGGACCTGTACCAGACCGCGGTCGCGGGCGGCTGACCGCCCAGCTCAGGCTGACCTGGCCGGGCCGGGCACGATCTTGTCCAGGTCGGCGAGCTCGCTGGCCGACGGCACCCAGCCCGCCGCCGCCGCGTTCGCCTTGACCTGCTCCGGCGAGGTCGCCCCGGCGATCACCGAGACGCAGCCGGGCTGCGCGGCCAGGCCGCCGACCGCGACGTCGAGGATCGTCACCCCGTGTTCCTCCGCCCAGGCGATCAGCGCCTCGACCTGGTCCAGCTTGCGCTCGGTGATGTAGCCCTCCCTGCTGGCCAGCCTGCTGCCCGCCGGCGGCGCCTGGCCGCGGCGGACCTTCCCGGTCAGCAGCCCGTTCGCCAGCGGGAAGTACGGCAGCACGCCAAGGCCGTAGTGCAGGGCCGCCGGCACCAGCTCCGCCTCGACGCCGCGCTCGAGCAGCGACCAGTGGTTCTGGGCGGAGACGAATCCCGTGGTGCCCAGCTCGCGTGCCACGCAGGCCGCCTCGGCGAGCTGCCACCCGGAGAAATTCGACTGCCCTATGTAGCGCACCTTGCCCTGGGCCACCAGGTCGCCAAGGGCGGTGAGGGTCTCCTCGATTGGCGTGGCCGGGTCGGGCGTGTGGAGCTGGTAAAGGTCGATGTGGCCGGTTCGCAGCCGGCGCAGCGACTGCTCGACGGCGCGCATGATGTAACCCCGCCCGCCCTTGGCTCCGGCCGCCGGCCCGTAACCCATGTCGGCATTGCGGTGGCCGAACTTGGTCGCCAGCACCACCTGGTCGCGACGGCCCACAAGCACCTCGCCGAGGAACGCCTCCGACTGACCGGCGCCGCCGTAGCTGTCGGCCGTGTCGAGCAGGGTGATCCCCGCCTCGAGCGCCGCGTGCACCACGGCGCGGGTGCCGTCCAGGTCCAGCCTGCGGCCGAAGTTGTTGCAGCCCAGGCCGGCGACGGATACCACCAGCCCGGAGTTGCCGACTGACCTGTAGCGCATTGCTTGCGTGCCTCCCCCAGAGCGCGTTGGCTGCCAGGCCCGATCGTAGCGATAGGCCGGCACGGCGCCGTCACCGCGCGTAGAGTCACCGAGCAACACCCGTCACAGCAGCCACTCACGGCGGTACGGCAGGCAGGTGCCGGTACGCCGGCGGCCCGCAGGGGCCCGGGCCAGCCGGGTCCAGCCGCGCGCCCGGCATTTGGGGGTAGCATGAAATCGCATATGCGATATCATGTGGTAAGAGTGGCAAACCGAACACTTCCATGACGCAATTGTCCCTGGAATCTGATCCGAAAAGGTGCAGCTAGCTTGAACCCATAACGCCCGCGCATCGTCCCCGGACGCAGCGCAAGCGGGCCGCAGGGAACACCTGGAGTGGCCGGGTGGCTAGCAGGAGGGAACGGGATTCATGGTGGACGGGGCTGGCGGGCCCACGGTATTGCGCATCCTGCTCGGCACACAGCTACGGCGCCTGCGCGAGGCACGGGGGATCACCGCGCAGGAGGCGGCACGCGCGATACGGGGTTCCGAGTCCAAGATCAGCCGCATTGAGCTGGGCCGGACCTCCGTCAGGGAAGTGGACGTCATCGATCTGCTGACCCTGTACGGGATCACCGATCCCGCGGAACGGGAAGAGCTGCTCGCCCTTGCCAGCCAGGCCAACCAGCCCGGCTGGTGGCACCAGTACCAGGATGTCCTGCCCAGCTGGTTCCAGGCTTACGTCGGCCTCGAGGAGTCGGCGGAGTCGATCCGCAGCTACGACTCGCAGTTCATCCCCGGCCTGCTGCAGACGGAGGAGTACGCGGCGGCCGTGCTCGCGCTCGGGGACTTCTCCCTTGAGGAAGCAGAACGCCTGGTTGTCCTGCGCAAGGAGCGGCAGCGCCGGTTCGCCTCGGGAGGGCTCCGGCTCTGGGCGATCGTCGACGAGGTGGCGCTGTTCCGGCCGGTGGGCGACCCGCAGATCATGCGGGCACAGCTGGAGTACCTGTCCGAGGTCTGCGACCGGCCCGGCTTCGCGCTGCAGGTGGTGCCGGACTCCGCAGGCGCCTTTGCCGCGCCCGGCAGCTTCAGCATCCTGCGCTTCGCCGTCCCCGACCTGCCCGACGTGGTCTACATAGAGCAGCTGACCAGCGCGATGTACCTGGACAAGCCGGTGGACGTGGAACGCTACGCCGCGGCCATGGACAAGCTGAGCGCGATCAGCGCCCCGCCGGAGGAAACCAAAGAGATAATCCGTGCCCGGCTCGAGGATATGGAGACCTCCCCATGAGCAGCATCCACAATGGCATGGACGCAACCGCGCTGACGGACGCGACGTGGATCAAGAGCCGCCGCAGCGGTCCCACCGGGGGCAACTGCGTCGAGGTCGCCTTTCTCTCCGGCGGCGAGATAGCGATGCGCAATTCCCGGCACCCCGGCGGGCCGGCGCTGATCTTCACCAGGTCTGAGTGGGAGGCCTTCCTCGGCGGCGCCAGGGACGGCGAGTTCGGCCTGCCCGCGCTGGCATGACCGGGGGCCGCCCTGGCCCGGGCCCTCGCCCGGCAAGGTCCCGGAACAATGCGAACACCAAGGCCTCCCGCAGCCCCGCCGCACGGCGGGGCTGCGGGAGGAAGTGAGGTCGTTCCCGGCCGCTGGCGCTGCGGCCTAGTCGAAGTCGCCGTTCTTCACGCCCGTGACGAACGCCGACCACTCGTCGCGGTCGAACACGTGCGCCGGCTTGCGCACGTCCTTGGAGTCACGGATGGCGACGCTGCCGTCGGCGAGGTGCGCCACCTCCACGCAGCCGTCGGTACTGCAGGCACGACTGCGCATCCATGTGGCCGCGCTCAGATCGTGGGTCATCGGAGCTTCCTTTCGTTGTTTCAGACAATTTCCCTGGCGAGTTGGCTGATGAGGTCGGTGGAGTCGGCCGGCGACAGCGCGGCCGCGCGCAGCAGGTCGAAGGCCTCAGCCCGGGCGCGCACGTCCCGCTCGCGCTCCAGGTACGCCTGCCCGGCGACGCTGTCGGTGTAGACGACGTCAGGGTCGAATCGCTCCGGGAACTCGATGATCGTGAACGGGCCGTTCATCGCCGGATGCGCGCCGCTGGAGAACGGCAGCACCTGCAGCGTGACGTTCGGCCACAGGCTGGCGTCCGCAAGGTGGTTGAGCTGGCTGCGCATGATCTCCGGCGAGCCCATGGGCCGGCGGAGCACCGCCTCGTCGAGGATCAGCCACAGCTCGATCGGGTCGGCGCGCAGGATCACCTCCTGTCGCTGCATCCGCAACTGAACCAGGCGTTCAATCTGCTCCGGCGTCTGCCTCCGGCGGACCGTGGTCATCACGACCCTGGCATAGCCTTCCGTCTGCAGCAGGCCGTGAACCACGATCGACTCGTAGGCGCGCAGCGACGCCGCCTCGGCCTCCAGGCCCACATAGACGTCGAACCCGGTGGGCAGGACATCCTCCCACGCCGCCCACCAGCCCTTGCGGTGGCCGTCACGGGCCATGTCCACGAGGATCTGACGGCCGCCGGGGTCGTGGACGCCGTAAAGATCAAGCATGGCCGAGAGGTAGGCGGTCCTGGTCGGGGCCTTGCCGGTCTCGATCCGCGACAGCGTCGACGCGGCGAGGCCGAGCCTCTCAGCGACCTCCTCCAGCTTGATCGAATGCGCCTCGCGCAATCGCCTTAACTCGGTGCCAAGCCGACGTCGGCGTACCGTCGGGCCGATTGACGCAGTCATTCGGCCTCCCCTCCTGAGGGCACGCGGGCAGCCCCGGACCTCGGCCGGTACGAGAACTACCGTTGCGGTTGCTGGGCTTTCGTCGATGATACGGGACAACGGCCTCAGATGGGATCGCAATTGAGATTTCATTCGTCATATGTGTGGCACGCACTTGCGTGGCATGCACTCCCAGACCAAGATGGCTTCTAGCGTCCGGAGCCCGTGCCGATCCCGCCCCGGCACGGGCCCGAAAGAAAGGCCCGCAAGCCATTGGCGCTCGGAGCAGGATTGGGCGGGGGGGGAATGGATCAGATGACAGCAGTGGCCGCCAGCGCCACCGAGGACCTGGCCATCATGGCCAGCGCCACCGTCATCGGGAGCCTGACGATCCAGGCGCGGCCCGAGTTTGTCGGCTCGGCGCGGTCATTCGTGGCCGGGGCGCTCGGCGACGACGATCCCGCCGCCGACGTCGCGGTCTTACTCGCCTCGGAGACCGTCACCAACGCGGTGCTGCACAGCAATTCGCGGCGCGCGGGCGGGACGGTGACGATCACGGCCGTTGAGACCGGCGGCGGGGTGCGGATCGAGGTTGCCGACGAGGGCTCTGACCTGAGCATCCCGGAGGTGAAGGGCCACGGCTGCGTCTCCGGCGGGCACGGGCTGTTCCTCGTGCAGACCCTGGCCGGCCAGTGGGGCTATCTGCGCGACGAATCCGGGACCACCGTGTGGTTCTGGCTTCCCCGCGGCCAGGGCTACCCGGCCCTCACCGAGCTGCCTGACGGGCCTCGCTGAGGCCCGGCGCCCTGCGTGGCCTCCCTGACCGACCGCGAGGTACGCGTCCGCCAGGCGCACGCGGCCCGGCCGTTCGGGGTGGACCTGCCACTCGGGCGCCTCGCCGAGATCCTCGACGACCACGAGGAGGTGGGGTCAGGGCCGGCGGGCAGGGCGGGCCTGGCGGCCGGGCGGGCCCGTGCGCTTGTCGCGCAGGCGCATGGAGAGGTGCACCGGGCTGCCCTCGAACCCGAATTCCTCCCGGAGCCTGCGCTCGATGAACCTGCGGTAGCCCGCCTGCAGGAAGCCGGTGGTGAACAGCACGAAATGCGGGGGGCGGATCCCGGCCTGGGTCGCGAAGAGGATCTTCGGCTGCCTGCCGCCGCGCACCGGCGGCGGGGTGGCGGCGGTCAGCGCGGAAAGCCAGGCGTTGAGCCGCCCGGTCGGCACCCTCGTCTCCCAGCCGGCCAGGGCCCGCTCGATCGCCGGGACGAGCCGGTCGGTGTGCCAGCCGGTCGCGGCCGAGATGTTGACCCGCGGCGCCCACCGGGCGGTGTGCAGCTGGCGGTCGATCTCGCGCTCCAGCGCGTGCCTGCGGTCCTCGTCGACCAGGTCCCACTTGTTGTAGGCGATGACCAGCGCCCGGCCGGCCTCGATCACCGTGGACACGATCCGCAGGTCCTGCTCGGCGAGCGGCTCGCTGGCGTCGACGAGCACGACGGCCACCTCGGCGCGCTCGAGCGCGCGCTCGGTCCGCATCGCGGCGAAGTAGTCGGCGCCCTGGGTCTCCCGGACCCGGCGCCGGATCCCCGCGGTGTCGACGAGCCGCCAGACCCGGCCGCCGAGCTCGACCAGCTCGTCCACCGGGTCACGGGTGGTGCCCGCCTCCGCGTCGACGAGCACCCGCTCCCGGCCGGCAAGCTTGTTCAGCAGGCTCGACTTGCCGACGTTGGGCCGGCCGAGCAGGGCCACCCGGCGGGGACCGCCCTCCGCCGCGAACGGCTCGGGCGGCGCTTCGGGCAGCGCGTCGAGGACCGCGTCGAGGAGGTCGCCGCTCCCCCGTCCGTGCAGCGCGCTCACCGGAACGGGCTCGCCGAGGCCCAGCGACCAGAGCGACGCGGCGGCCGGCTCGGCCGGCGCGTCGTCGACCTTGTTCGCGGCCACCACGACGGGCTTGCGCGACCGGCGCAGCACGGCGGCGACCGCCTCGTCGGCGTCGGTCACGCCGACGATGGCGTCCGCGACGAACAGCACCGCGTCCGCCGCGTCCACGGCGACCCGCGCCTGGGCGGCCACCCGGGCGGCCAGGCTGGCCGACCCTTCCACTGACGGCTCCCACCCGCCGGTGTCCACCAGGGTGAACGCGCGGCCGCGCCAGGTCGCGTCGTAGGTGACCCGGTCCCTGGTGACGCCCGGGGTGTCCGCGACCACGGCCTGCCTGCTGCCGAGGATCCTGTTCACCAGCGTCGACTTGCCCACGTTCGGCCTGCCGACCACGGCAACGACCGGCACGGCCTGCGTGGGCGCCGGGGCGGCGGCGGCAGGGCTCACGTGCTCCACGCGCCCGCCTTCCTCAGCCGTGGGGTCTGGGCGGGCCGCCCCCCCGGGCCGGCACCGTCCGCGAGCGCCACGATTTCGCTGATGACCTCGTCCAGGTCCAGGTCCGTCGTGTCGATCTCCACCGCGTCTGCCGCCCTGGCCATCTGGGGGGCGTCGTACCGGTCCCGCTGCGCCTGCTCGGCCCTGGTCACCGCTACGGTGGCGGCCTCGTCGGCCGCCAGGTCAGCGGTGCGCCTGCGGGCCCGGACCACCTCGCTGGCAGTGAGGAACACCTTCACGGGCGCGTCGGGCGCCACCACGGTCCCGATGTCCCTGCCCTCGGCGACGATCCCGTCCCCGGCGGCCAGCACATCCGCGATGATCCGCTGCTGCATGGCCACGAGGCTGCGGCGGACCTCGGGAACCGCGGCGACCGCGCTGACCGCGTTGGATACCTCCCGAGTCCGGATCTGCGACGCCACGTCGGTGCCATCCACGCGGATCGCCGGGGCATCGGGATCCGTGCCGACCTCGATCACCGGGCCGCCGGCGCTGGCGGCGACCACGCCCGCGTCCGAGATGTCCGCACCACGGGAGAGCAGCCACCAGGTGAGCGCCCGGTAGGTCGAGCCCGTGTCCAGGTAGCGGAGGCCCAGCGCGCGCGCGACCCCCCGTGCCGCCGTCGACTTGCCGGACCCGGCCGGGCCGTCGACCGCGATCACCAGGGGTGCGTGTTCTCCGGCTCGGTGCTCCGCGGCCGGGTGCTCCGCGGCTGAAGACTGCGCGGCGAGGTGCTTGGTCACGAAGGCGATGCTACCGGCGAACCGGCCAGCCGCCGGCCGCGAGCGCCTCGACCAGCCGCCCGGCGGCCTCCGGGCGGACCGCCAGCTCCGCCACGCCGGCCGGCAGGCCGGGCGAATGCTCGATCCCGACATCCTCGATGTTGACCCCGGCCTCGCCGGCCGCCTGGAACAGCCGGGCCAGCTCGCCTGGCCGGTCGCCGATGACCACCTGGACGATCGCGTAGGCGGGCGCCGGACCGCCCTGTTTGCCCGGGATCCGGGCGACGCCCGCCGCCCCGCGCTCCAGCAGCCCGGCGAGCTGCTTGACCGCATCCTCGTCACCCTGGGCGACCTTGGCCAGCGAGCCGGACGCCGCCGTGAGGAAGGCCGCGACCGTCTCGAGCACCTCGGCCGCGTGCGCGGCGTTGGCCGCCAGGATCTGGGTCCACAGCCCGATGTCCCCCGCCGCGATCCTGGTGACGTCGCGGACCCCCTGGCCGGACAGGGCGAGGGCGTCATGCGGCGCGTTCTCCAGCTGGGCGGCCATGGCCGCGGCCACCAGGTGCGGCGCATGCGACACCAGCGCCACCCAGCGGTCGTGGTCGGCGGCAGACATCCGCATCGGCTGGGCGCCGCAGGCCCTGGCCAGGCCGGCGACCGCGCCGGCGGCCCCGGGCGCGGTCTCCGGAGCCGGGCAGATCGCCCATGGGCGGCCCAGGAACAGGTCCGCCCTGGCCGCGGCGGGTCCTGACCGTTCCCGCCCGGACAACGGGTGCCCCCCGGCGAACCGCGCCAGGTCGCAGCCGAGCGCGCGGGCGCGGGCCAGCGGCAGCTCCTTCACGCTGGCCACGTCGGTGTACCAGCGGGCCAGGTCACGCGCCTGCGCGGCGGCGAGAGCGGGCGCGACGGCCTCGGGGGGCACCGCGAGCACGGCGAGGTCCGCCGGGCCGCCGGGC
>JASHPR010000048.1 GCA_030038015.1 Streptosporangiaceae bacterium | reverse complement strand
CCGGCGGCGCCGGCACCGGCAGCCCCCGCCCAGGCCCCGCCGCCCCCCGCACCGGCCCTGGCTCATCCGGCCCCGGTTGAGCGGCGGTCTGCCTGTGGCGCCCGCGCGACGGCGGGGTCTCCCCGTCTCCTGCCGCCACCGCCTGCGTTCGCCCTTCCTGCCGGGTGACCGCGCAAATCCTCAGTGGCCACGCAAATCGCTCATTCGATGAAGTTCAGCGTATAGAGCGGCAGCCCCCCCGGGGGCTTATTCGCGGCCGCCGCCGGGACCGCCGGGATCCCCGGGCCACCCCCCATGGCGGCCGCCCGGCCGCTCGCCTAATGGGCGTCGGTGACCACGGCCGCGCCGACGGTGCCGTTGGTCGCCTCGTCGATCAGGATCAGGCCGCCGGTGAGCCGGTTGCGGTTGTACGGGTCGCAGAACACCGGCTGCGTCAGCCGCAGCGTCACCCGCCCGATCTCGTTGAGGCCGAACTGGGTGGCTGACTCGTCCCGGTGCAGGGTGTTCACGTCGAGGCGGTAATGCAGGTCGCGGACGAACGCCTTCACGGTCCGCGTGGTGTGCTTCACGACCAGCCTGCTGCGCGGGGTCAGCGTCCTGGCGTCGGTCATCCAGCAGACCAGTGCCTCGACATCCTGGGCCGCTGGCGGCTGGTTGTGCGGCCGGCAGAGCATGTCCCCCCGCGAGATGTCCAGGTCGCCGTCGAGCAGGAGGGTCACCGACATGGGCGGGAAGGCCTCCGCCACCGGGCCGCGCGCCGTGTCGATGCGCTTGATGGTCGTGGTCAGGCCGGACGGGAGGTGCATGACCTCGTCGCCGGGCTTGAGCACGCCCCCCGCCACCTGGCCGGCGTAGCCACGGTAGTCGTGCAGCTCAGGATGCGTGGCCTGGTGCGGCCTGATCACGAACTGCACGGGGAACCGCACGTCGATGAGGTTCCGGTCGGACGCGATGTGCACGTGCTCCAGGTGGTGCAGCAGCGACGGGCCGTCGTACCACGGCATGCTGGCCGAGCGCTGCACCACGTTGTCCCCGTGCAGCGCCGAGATGGGGATGAAGGTCAGGTCGCCGATCTCCAGCTTGGCGGCGAACGAGGTGAACTCCTCGGTGATCTGCTCGAACACCGCGGCGTCGTAGTTGACGAGGTCCATCTTGTTCACCGCGAGCACCAGGTGCGGCACCCGCAGCAGCGTGGCGAGGAACGCGTGCCGCCTGCTCTGCTCGGTCAGCCCGTTGCGGGCGTCGACCAGGACGATCGCCAGGTCGGCGGTTGACGCCCCGGTGACCATGTTCCTCGTGTACTGGATGTGACCGGGCGTGTCGGCGATGATGAACTTCCGCCGCGGCGTGGCGAAGTAGCGGTAGGCCACGTCGATGGTGATGCCCTGCTCGCGCTCGGCGCGCAGCCCGTCGGTCAGCAGGGCCAGGTTTGTGTACTCCTCGCCGCGCTCCCTGCTGGTGCGCTCCACCGCGGCGAGCTGGTCCTCGAAGATCGCCTTGGAGTCGAAGAGCAGCCGCCCGATGAGGGTGCTCTTGCCGTCGTCGACCGAGCCCGCGGTCGCCAGCCGGAGCATGTCCACGTGCCGGTCCGGGGGCTGGCTGGCGCCGGGGTCAGCCTGAGCGTGCGTCATCAGAAGTAGCCCTCTCGCTTGCGGTCTTCCATCGCTGCCTCGCTGGTGCGGTCGTCGGCGCGCGTCTGGCCCCGCTCGGTGATCCGCGTCGCCGCGATCTCCGAGATCACGTCGGCGATCGTCGCCGCTGCCGACTCGACGGCCCCGGTGCACGTCATGTCCCCGACCGTGCGATAGCGGACGGTCGCCTCGAAGAGCGGCTCGTCCTCTCCCCTGATCAGGTACGGGCTGCCGGCGAGCAGGATGCCCTCGCGCTCGAAGACATGGCGCCGGTGCGCGAAGTAGATGGACGGGATCTCGAGCTCCTCCCGCCGGATGTAGTGCCACACGTCGAGCTCGGTCCAGTTGGACAGCGGGAACACCCGGATGTGCTCGCCGCGCCGCAGCTTGGTGTTGTAGAGGTTCCACAGCTCGGGTCGCTGGTTCTTCGGATCCCACTGGCCGAACTCGTCACGGAAGGAGAACATCCGCTCCTTGGCCCTGGCCTTCTCTTCGTCGCGGCGGGCGCCGCCGAACACCGCGTCGAAGCGGTGCTCCTCGATCGCGTCCAGCAGGGTGACGGTCTGCAGCCGGTTACGGCTCGCCCAGCGTCCCGTCTCCTCGGCGACCCGGCCCGAGTCGATCGAGTCCTGCACCGAAGCGACGATCAGCCGGGCGCCCGCCTGCTCCACCCGCCGGTCCCGGAACTCGAGCACCTCGGCGAAGTTGTGGCCGGTATCCACGTGCATCACCGGGAACGGCAGCCGCGCGGGCCGGAACGCGCGCTCGGCCACGGCCATCATCACGATCGAGTCCTTGCCGCCGGAGAACAGCAGCACCGGGCGCTCGAACTCGGCGGCCACCTCGCGGATGATGTGGATGGACTCGGCCTCGAGCATGTCGAGATGGGAGAGCTGGTAGTCGGAACGCGGTGGCGTGGCCATCGGGAGACTCCAAATGGGTCGGAGGCGGGCTTTAGCGGACGGACCTGATCGCCCCGAGAAGCGTGCCGGCGAGCGCGGCTCGGCAGATCAGGATATCCGGCACCGAGGGCGTTGCCTGGTTGTACGAGAGCCTGGACCCGTCAATCCTCGAGGCGTGCAGCCCGGCGGCGAGGGCAACGGCGACCGGTGCCGCGGAGTCCCACTCGTGCTGACCGCCGCTGTGCACGTAGGCGTCGGCCTCCCCGCAGATCACCGCGGCCGCCTTGGCGCCGGCGGAGCCGAGCGGGACCACCTCGGCGCCGGTCTTGCAGGCCAGCCGCGTCGTGAACTCGGGCGGCCGGGTGCGGCTGACCACGAACCGGAGGGTTGCGTCTGGTCGCGGCGGCGGCGGGGGGGGCGGGTCGGCCGTGCTCAGCAGCCTGTCCTGAGCTGGCAGGGCGACCGCGCCGGCGGCGAGCCCGCCCTGCTCCCACAGCGCGACGTGGACCGCCCAGTCGCTGCGCCCAGGCTCACCGAACTCCCGCGTGCCGTCCAGCGGGTCCACGATCCAGACGCGGCGGGCGCGCAGCCGGCCGGGGTCGTCGGCGCCCTCTTCGGACAGCACCGCGTCGCCGGGCCGCCGCCGGGCCAGCTCGGCGGTGATGAACTCGTGGGAACTGCGGTCGCCGGCGTGCCGCATGGCATCGGGGTCGCCGCCGCCCGCCCGCAGCGCCAGCAGCCTGCGCCCTGCCTCGCCGGCCAGGCCGGCGGCCAGCCGGTCATCAGCAGAAATCATGCACCTTCCCACGGGCGCCGCTGGCGCCGACCCCCGGCCGCAGCCGGGCCGGCCGCGGATGCATCGCCGGAACCGGCTCTAGCCTCGCATCACACGCCGGTCAGGCGCTAACCGCGGCGGGGCTCGCAGCCCGCCCCGACGTTAGCACGAACCCTCGCCGGTCGAGGACACGCTCAGCAGGGAGCGGGTCACCGCCACCGCCTCAAGCGTGGAATGGACGCCAAGCTTGGCCATGAGATTCTGCAGGTGGGTTCGGACCGTGTTCGCCGACAGATGGAGCCGCTCGGCCACATCGCGCCGCCCCGCGCCGTCGGCCAGGCACGACAATATCTCCCGCTCGCGCGGCGTCAGCGCGGCGAGCAGCCGGTCGCTTTCATGCCGCTGCTGGCGCTCCTCGAGCAGCAGCCGCAGCACCGCGCCCATCTGGGCCCGCGGCAGCCACGTTTCCCCCGCCACCACCCCCCGCACGACGCGCAGCAGGTCATGAAGCGACTCGTCCTTGCGCACCCAGCCCGCAGCGCCCACGCGGACGGCATCCGCGATGCGATCCGGGTGCGAGCCGCAGCTCATCATCACCACCCGCGGGGCCTCAGACCGGCCGGACAGCTCCTCACACAGGTTGATCGCAGCGCTGTCGGGCAGGTCAGCGTCCAACAGCACTACATCCGCGTGCCTGCCGATAATCAGCGACGGCGCAGGTGCGGTGGGATGGAGTGGCATGACAACGTCTATGTCTTCCTCGGCCTCCAGCCTGGCCGAGAGGGCGTCGGCAAAGGTGCGCTCCGCGTCTATGACAAAGACACTGATACCCATGGGCGCGAGCCTCGCTTAGCCACCAGCATCGCAATAGCCCCGCCCGCCGTGGTCGCGCATACGCCAGGTGGGGAGGGTTCCGGCCGGTATTGAGCACAGTGCGGCGTTACGCGGTGAGTTCATCCTGCAGTTCTCCCTGGGTCGCGAGAGCGGCAGCCTGCAGACGGGTGTGCGCGCCGATCTTCGAGAGCACGTTCTTCACGTAGGTGCGCAGGGTGCTGGTGGCGATGTTCATCTCTCGGGCCATCTGTCCCGTGCTCTGGCCAGCCACGATCCTGCGCAGTACCTCCTTCTCCCGCGGGGTGAGCACGTAGGGCGTGCCGTTGCGCCGCCGCCGGGAGGCACGCTGGCTTGCCTGGCTGGACAGCTTCTGGTCGAACACGACCCCGCCTGCCGCGATGACGTCGAGGGCGCCGGCGATCGCGTTCACGCACTGGTCCTTGAGCATGAGGCCCGCCACGCCGATCTCGAGGACCGCCGACCACGCCGCGGGGTCGGCCAGGCTGGACAGCACCATCACCGCCGTGTCTGGGCAGTCGCGGCGGATCTTCCGGGCGGCGTCGATGCCCGCCGCGCCCCCAGCTGCCGCCTCATCGGGAAAGCGAAGATCCAGCAGGATGACGTCGGGCCGTAATGCCCGCACAGCGGCGACGCCGCCGGCGGCGGTGGTTGTGATCGCGACTACCTGATGCCCGCGCCCCTCCATGGCAGCGCCGAGCGCTTCGCACAAAATTCGGTTTTCATCACAAAGTACCAGCCGCACCGATCCGCCCCTTTGCTCCGTCGCGCAACGCCCGTTTCGCCCTTAACATAGCCATCAAAGAGCTATGTACCGACACCAGCCCTTAATCGCCCGAACGTCTAGTCGTATGACGCGCGAGCGTGACAAAAGAGTTACGTGGAGGCCGAGACGTTCTCGGAAGTTAATCCGCCGATCGCATTCAGTTCCCAGGACTGAACGGCCGCATACCCGCGCGATGACGCAGGCGTGATACGTCGGATGAGGATGTCCGCCATCCGCCGCCCCGGGACATCATTGGCCCTGCTTGTCGCACCATGCGGCGCGTTCCCGGAGGAAAGGATCGGGCGATACTTCTTCTAATTAGGTCAGCGGGCAGCGGCCGGCGGCGGCGCGCCCCGCTGGTGCCTGACGTCGTGATCCAACCTGACCCACCGCCGGTCGCGCCCCCCGCCCCCGACCCGCCGTGACGATAGGCCGCCGTCCGCACCCGCCGGCTCGGTCGTCATGACAGCATTGCGGAAGCATGGCCTGTGGCTGGTGGCCACCACGCTGGCGGGCGTGGTGGCGGTCTGGCTGTTTGTCAGGAGCGAGCCTGTCCACTACACCTCGACGGCTCAGGTGGATGTTGAGTCGCACGTGGTGCCGGGCGCGACGCTGGTGGTGCCGAACCAGGCCACGGAGAAGATCGTGGCCACGTCCGGAGTGGTGGTGGTCAGTGCCGCCCGGGCGCTGGGCGTCAACGCCGGCCTGCTGGCGCCGCACCTGAGCGCAGGGGTGTCGAGCACCTCGAACATCTTGTCGATCAGCTGCTCCATGCCGACGGCGGCGGCGGCCCAGCAGTGCGCCGCCGCCGCCGCGGCGGCCTACATCGCATTCCGCAACCTGGCCTCGAGCCCCAAGGCGATCCGCGCGGCCGACCCGCTGCAGGCCACGCTGGTGACCGCTGCCGACCTGCCGCTGGCGTCGGCCGGGACGTCGAAGAAGATCCTCTATGCGCTGGGCGCGGCCCTGGGGTTGCTGCTCGGCACAGGCGAGATCTTCGTCCACGACGCCATCGACGGCCGGGTCCGCGGCCGGGACGACCTGCAGGAGTGCCTGGGCGCCCCGGCGGTGGCCGCGGTGCCGCGGATGTGGCGCTACCGGACCAACCCGGCGTTCGTGTTCAGCAACGCCCCGTTCTCCCGCCCGGCCGAGGCCTACCGGTACCTGCGGGCGCGCCTGGGCCCGATGCTCACCCCCGCCGGCCACCCCGCCACCGTGCTGCTGGTGGCCGGCGCGCAGCCCCGGGAGGGCCGCACCAGCGTGGCGGTCAACCTGGCCACGGCCCTGACCCAGGCCGGGACCAGGGTGCTGCTGGTCGACGCCGACCTGCGGCACCCGTCACTGGGCGAGGTCTTCGGCGCCGGCCAGGCCCCTGGGCTAACCGACCTGCTCACCGGGCAGGCATCGCTGGACCAGGCGGTGGTGCCCACCGGCCTGCCCGGGCTGAGCCTGGTCACCGTCGGCGGGCTGGCGGCCCGGCCGGCCGAGTTGCTCGAGGTCACCAAGCTGGCCCGGGTCTTCGCCGAGATGAGGGGCGCCGCTGACGCGATCGTGGTCGACAGCGCCCCGGTGCTGGCTGTCTCCGACGCGATGACGCTGGCCCGGGTCGCCGACGTCGTGGTCATGGTGGCCGACCTGCGCCGCACCCGGCGGACATCGGTCCGCGCCGCCGCCCAGGAAATCAAAACCATCAGCCCCGCCACCCTCGTCGGCATCGTCAACTGCGCCCCCCGGCCGCTGTCGATCGGCCGGGCCCGCCTCCCGGCCAGCCCGCCCGCCCTGCTCGAGGCCGCCGGGCCGCACCGCCACAACGGGCTCAAGCCCGGCCGCCCCGACCTGGCCAGGCCACCCCGCCCCGCCGACACCGCCAGCCACGCCCCTGCCCACCGGGGCGGCAGCGACGCCCCGGCATCGGCCACCGCGGCCGCGGGCGACTCGCTCACGGTGGCCGCCTGGACCATCGTGAGCCGGGTCACCGGCCTGATCAGGTTCGCCTGCATCGGGGCGGTCCTGGGCCCGACCTTCTTCGGCAACACCTACCAGCTCACGAACTCCCTGCCGAACCTGATCTACTACGGGTTCCTGGCCGGCTCGCTGTTCTCCTCGCTGCTGGTGCCCGCGCTCGTGCGCCACATCGACGCCGGGGACCGCCGCGCCTCGGAACGCGTGGCCGGCGGCTTTCTCGGGATGACCCTGGTCTCGCTGGTGGCGGTCGCGCCCGTGGCGCTCGTCCTCGGCCCTCTCGTGCTGGGGTTCGCGGCCATGGGCGGCGGGACCCACCTGGCGGGCGCGGCCGAGGTCCGCATCGGCCGGCTGCTGATCCTCATGTTCATCCCGCAGATCTTCTGCTATGGCGTCGTCGGGACCGCCACCGCGGTCATGAACTCGCGCCAGCGCTTCGCCCTGGCCGCGGGCGCTCCCTCCATCGAGAACCTCGGCACGATCGCCGTCCTGCTCGCCACCGCCGTGCTCTACGGGACGGACACGAACCTGAACCAGGTGCCAACGGGCGAGATGCTGCTGCTCGGGCTCGGCTCCACCGGCGCGGTCGTGCTGCACGCCGCGACCCAGTGGTACGGGGCCAAGCGGGCGGGCTCGGTCCTCATCCCGCGCCTGGGCTGGCGCGACCCCGAGGTCCGGGTGGTCGTCCGGCGGGCCCTGCCCTCGCTGGCCCAGGCCGGGCTGCTCGCCCTGCAGGTGCTCACCCTGCTGACCGTGGCAAACCGCCTGCCCGGCGGGGTGGTCGGCTTCCAGATCGCGCTGAACTTCTACTACCTCGCGATCGCGGTGGGCGCCACGCCGGTGGCCCTGTCGCTGCTGCCCCGGCTGGCCAGGATGCACCTGGACGGGGACACGACCGGGTTCCGCGACACCCTCGTGCGCGGTTTCGCCCTGGGGCTCTTCGTGGCCATCCCGGCCGCCGTCGCCTACCTGGTCCTGGCCGTGCCGCTGGCCCGGGCCATCTCCTTCGGGCGGATGAACACCGCGTCGGGCGTCACCATGGTCGCGCTGTCGCTGGCCGCGCTGTCGCTGGCCGTGATCAGTCAGACTGCCTTCATGATCGCCACCTACGCGTTCTACGCGAGGAAGAACACGCGCTCACCGCTGGTGTCGATGCTGCTGCAGGCCGTCATCTGCCTGGGCCTGGCCAGCGCCGCCCTGCTGGTCCACGGCCTCCATGTCATCCTCGCGCTCGGCCTGGCCTTCTCGGTGGCGGTGACCGTGGCGGCCTGCCACCTGACCACCCGGCTGTGGCGGAAGATCAGCCGCAGCGGCACCGAGCGCCTCGCGCCGTCGCTGGGCAAGTTCCTGGCCGGCGCCGCGATCATGGCCGGGCCGGCCTGGCTCACCGCGACGACCATCCAGCACTGGCTGGCGCGGCCCATCGGCGCGCGCCTCGGAATCGTTGCCGCCGCCCTGGTCGGAAGCGCGATATATATCGCCGTCCAGGCCGCGTGGCGGACGCCGGAGCTGGGCTGGCTCGCCGGGGGCCTGGGTCACGTGCGCAACAAGGCCCGCAGCCGGGTCGCCGAGATGGCCGATGGCTAGCGCAGCGGCAACGCAATGCCCCCAATCTGACGTAGCTCCGGCCGCTCATGCGGGGGTGCCGCCGGCCAGGGTGCATGGGCCAAGCTCTGGAATGTGCTGCCACCGGCGCTTCTTGTGCCCAAGGGGACATTAGCAATTCCAATCTGCCACCTGCGATATGAGGCCGAATACATGGCTCAATTGCTCCGAATCCTCGCCCGGAACGTGACGGACTGGCCCGGCCGGCATCCGCGGCTGCACCGGATGCCGTAAGGCGACGAAGCAGGGATAGGACCAAAGGGGGATCGTTATGCGGGAGCAACCGGAGGGAGTCCGCGTCGGCGTCGTGGGCGTCGGCTACTGGGGGTCCCGGCATGTGCGCGTGCTGCGGTCCACGACCGGGGTGGCATCGATTGTCGGAGTGGATCCGCAATTCGCCAGCCTTAATGGCGCACAGCGTCAGGTCGAGCTGGGCATCCCCTCATACGCCGATCTCGAGGACGCGCTGCCGCATATTGACGCGGTCATCATTGCCACCCCGCCGGCCAGCCACGCGCCACTGGGCCTGAAAGCAATCGCCGCCGGGAAGCACGCGCTGATAGAGAAGCCGCTGGCCACCACGACACGCGCCGCGCGGTCCCTGGTCGAGGCGGCCGAGAACGCCGACGTCGTGCTGATGCCGGGCCACACCTTCGAGCACAACGCCGCGGTGCACAAGCTGCGCGACCTGGTGCGCTCCGGGGAGCTCGGACGGCTGTTCTACCTGGATTGCGCGCGCCTGAATCTGGGGCTCTACCAGGCGGATGTGAATGTCATTCTCGACCTGGCGCCGCACGACATCTCGATCTCGAACTTCGTGCTCGGCTCACGGCCGACGACCGTCACGGCCTGGGCCTCACGGCACGTCCATCTCGAGCACGAGGACGTCGCCTACCTGCGGCTCGACTATGCCGACGTCGGCGTGCGGGCCAATATCCAGGTCAGCTGGCTCAACCCGCAGAAGGTCAGACGGATCACGGCGGTCGGATCGAAAAAGATGGTCGTCTACGACGACATGGTCGACGGCGAGCGGATCCGCGTTTATGACAAGTCGGCCGTGCCCCCGGATGAGGGAGACGGGCCGGTATCTCAGATCGCGTACCACCTGGGCGACACCGTGTCACCATTCGTCGCCTTCGCCGAGCCGCTCGCGGTCCAGGATCAGCATTTCATCGACTGCATCGTCAGCGGGTCGCATCCTTCCGTGGACGGGGGCAGCGGGCTGGCCGTGGTCCAGGTCCTGGAATGCGCTCAGCTCTCGTTGCAGGAACAGCGCCCGGTAGCGCTGGCCGAGGTGACGCGGCGGCCCGCTGACGCCCGGCCCCGGCTGGACGTGGCTTCAGCGGGGACGTCCGTTGGCTGACACCGGCATCAAGCCAGAGCGCGCGCCCCGAACCCCGGCGGGCGGGATGACCCGCGTCCCGTTTACCGACCTCGCCCCGATGGCGAGCGAGGTCTGGGCCTCGATCGAGCAGGACTACCTGGCCAGCCTGCTCGGCGGCCGGTACATCGGCGGGCTGGCGGTCGCGGCGTTCGAGCGGGACTGGGCCGCCTACTGCGGCGCGGACTTCGCCGTCGGGGTCGCGAACGGGACGGACGCGCTGGAGCTCACGCTCATGGCGCTGGGGATCGGCCCGGGCGACGAGGTCATCGTCCCGGCCAACACGTTCATCGCCACCGCGGCCGCGGTGGTGCGCGCCGGGGCCGTCCCCCGCTTCGCCGACGTCAGCGACGACACGCTGCTGATCACGCCGCAGACACTGACCGAGGCCATCACGCCCCGCACGCGCGCGGTGATGGTCGTGCACCTGTTCGGGCAGGTGCCGGACATGACCGCCCTGCTGGCCGTGGCCGATGAGGCGGGCATCGCGCTGATCGAGGACGCGGCGCAGGCCCACGGCGCGGAATGGGACGGCAGGCGGGCGGGATCGTTCGGCGAGGCCGCCTGCTTCAGCTTCTACCCGGGGAAGAACATGGGTGCGTTCGGCGACGCAGGCGCCGTGGTCACCTCACGGCCAGACCTAGCCGATCGCGTGCGGGTGCTGGCCAACCACGGCCGGTCCCGGGGCACGGCGCACTACGAGCACGACTGCCTCGGCACGAACAGCCGCCTGGATACGCTGCAAGCGATCGCGCTCTCCGGCAAGCTGGCCCGGATCGACGCGTGGACGCAGCGGCGGATCGCGGTGGCCGACCGGTACCGCGCTCAGCTCGGCGGCACGGGCGTGAAGTTGACCGGAGTCGCACCGTCCGCGCGCCACGTCTACCACCTGTTCGTGGTGCGGGTCGCCGACCGCGGCGGCGTCCGCGAGGAACTGGGGCGGCGCGGCATCGAGACCGGGGTGCACTATCCGCTCCCGTGTCACCTGCAGCCGCCGCTGCGGCGGTTCGCGAACCGCTCGCTGCCGGTGGCCGAGCGGGCGGCGGGCGAGCTGCTGTCGCTGCCCATATTCCCTCATCAGACCGACGGTCAGGTCGATCTCGTGTGCGAAGCGCTGGCAACCGCGCTGCGAGGGCGAGGGGGAATCAGGCCATGACTGACGTTGCGGAAAAAAAACGCGGCGCCGCGCTCGTGCCGGGACGCGAAACGGCAAAGCGGGCCACCGACATTGTGCTCTCGCTGATAGCGATCATCATCTTGACGCCGTTGTTGCTGCTGTTGTGGTTGCTTGTGCGTTCGACATCCCGCGGGCCGGCGCTGTTCCGCCAGGAGCGGCTGGGCCGGAACAGGCACCCCTTCACGCTGCTGAAACTGCGGACGATGCGCATCGACAACGACGACCGGATACACCGCGACTACGTGACGGGCCTGCTCTCCTCCGGCGCGGCCGCCACGGCCGACGCCGGAGGGCTCTTCAAGCTAGACGCCGATCCGCGCGTTACGCCGGTCGGCGCGTGGCTGCGCCGCAGCAGCCTGGACGAGCTCCCGCAGCTGCTCAACGTGCTCAAGGGCGAGATGTCCCTCGTCGGGCCGCGCCCGGTGCTGTCGTGGGAAGCCGACATGTTCGGCGAGGCGTACCAGCGCCGTTTTGACGTAAAACCCGGGATGACGGGCCTGTGGCAGGTGAGCGGGCGCAGCAGGCTGTCGATGCGGGATGCGCTCCGGCTCGATGTGGAGTACGTAGCCCGCCGCAGCTTCCTCCTTGATGCCGTGATCCTTTTGCGCACCATTCCGGCCCTTCTCGGAGGCGGTGCGAGGTGACGGCAAGCGGTGCGGCGGGCGTCGGCCCGAGGCGGTTCGGCGTCGGGTTCGCCTCACGCAAGCTGGCGTTTGCCGACGCCATCCAGGACGCCGGGCCGGCCGTCTGGCGGCGGTTTCTGGACGGCGCCCTGCTGCTCGGCCCGGTCGCGCTCGGGGCACTGCTGAACGTCAAGGTCAAGTACGCGGTGCTCGCGCTCGTCGCGCTCGCCGTCATCGGGCTGGTCATCGTCAGGCCGGTCATTGCGGCGTACTCCCTGATCCTCCTCACGCCGCTGATCGTCGGGATCAACGCCGGCGCGGTGCTCCCGGTGCTGCGGCCGAACGAGGCCCTGATCGTCTTGTTCGGGGGGGCCATCGGCCTGCGCTGGCTGGCGCAACTGCGAACCGGCGGGCTCCGGTGGCCACCGATCGATCGCGTCGATGTCACCATCATCGCGCTGGGGATCACGAGTTCGGTGCTGCCCCTGGCGATGATGGAGGTACGGCAGCGGGCGATCACCGAGGACGACCTCCTGTACTGCATCGTGATGTGGAAGCTGCTCGCGGAGTACGTGATCGTGCGGTCGGTCGTCAAGACGCGCGAGCAGGCCCTGCGCTGTCTCACGCTGTCGATGGTGGCGGCGGCGCTCGTGTGCTTTATCGGGATATTGCAGTCATTGCACCTTTTCGGGGTACCCAGGCTGCTCGCGACGTACTACGCGCCGAATGACGTCACGGCGCCGTTGTCAGACGGCCGCGGCAGTTCCCTGCTTGGCCTGCCCGCGGCCGTCGCCGACCTCGCGATCCTGAACCTCGGGATTGCGATCGCGATGCTCGTGCGTGGCTACCCGCGGCGCCTGTGGCTCGGCGGCCTGGCGGCCCTGTTCGCGCTGGCCGTCATCGCCGCGGCAGAGTTTTCCACGCTGATCGGCCTGATCGTGGCGCTCGTGGCGCTGATGGTGCTCACGAAGGCGGCCCGGATCGCCGCCTACGCCGTTCCAGTTGGGCTCGTCGGCGGCGTGCTGCTGTGGCCAGTCATTCAGACCCGGCTGGGCGGCTTCAATTCCGCGACAGGTCTTCCGGTGAGCTGGCTAGACCGGCTCTACAACCTTCGGACGTATTTCTGGCCGGTCCTGTTCTCAGATAACAACTGGATCCTGGGCGTGCGGCCCTCGGCCCGGATAGCCACGGATACCCGGCAGTACGGCTACGTCTGGATCGAGAGCGGATACACCTGGCTGCTCTGGGGCGGCGGGATCCCGCTGCTCGTCAGCTACTTCGCGTTCGTCGCGGCGGTGCTCAAGAAGTGCTGGAGGCACGCGCAGCGCGCCGACCCGGCCGGGGTCATCGCCACGGCGCTAGCCGCGTGCACCTGCTCGCAGGTCGTGATGATGGTGTTCGACCCGCACCTGACCTACCGCGGCTCCGGCGACATGTTCTTCCTGCTCCTGGCCCTGGTCCGGGTCCTGCCCGGGCGAAGTGAGCCAGCCGACGCCGACGGCCGGCCGAGCGCCGCATCGGCCATCACACGGCTACCGCGGCGAGTGTTCGCGTGACCACGACACACGGCGGCGGTGCCCGCACTGCCCCCGTACCCAGTCCGCAGACCAGGCAGGCCGCGTCCCAGCGGCACATCGAAAGAACCGATAGGCGGGTCCGGCAGTTATGACAGTGTTGCGAAAGCATGGGCTATGGCTGGTATGTGCGACGCTGGCGGGCGTGGTGGCGGCTTGGCTGTTCGCCAGGATGCAGCCTGTCCACTACACCTCCACAGCTCAAGTTGACGTTGAGTCCCACGTCGTGCCCAACGCGACGCTGGTCGTGCCGAACCAGGCCACGGAGAAGATTGTTGCCACATCTGGGGTGGTCGTGGACCATGCCGCACGCACGCTGCACGTCAACGCCGGCCTGCTGGCACCGCACCTGAGTGCCGATGTATCGAGCACCTCCAACATACTGTCGGTCAGCTGCTCAATGCCGACGGCCCCGGCGGCTCAGCGATGCGCCTCCGCCGCTGCGGCGGCCTACATCGCATTCCGCAATTTGGCCGCGAGCCCCAAGGCGGTACGTGCGGCAGACCCGCTGCAGGCCACGCTGGTGACGCCTGCTGATCTGCCGACTGCGCCGGCCGGGACGTCCAAAAAGATCCTGCTTGCGCTGGGCGTGGTTCTTGGACTGCTGCTCGGCGTGGGCGAGATCTTCGTGCGCGAAGCTTTCGACGGCCGGGTGCGCGACCGGGCCGATTTGGAGGAGTGCCTGGGCGCGCCGGCCGTGGCCGCGGTCCCGCGCATGTGGCGTTACCGCACCAACCCGGCGTTCGTCTTCAGGAAAGCCCCGTCGTCCCGCCCGGCGGAGGCCTACCGCTATCTCAGGGCGCGGCTCGGCCCGCTGCTCACCCCGGCGGGCGACCCCGGGACGGTGCTGCTGGTGGCCGGTGCGCAGCCCCGCGAGGGCCGCACATCCGTGGCGGTCAACCTGGCCACGGCCCTGACGCAGGCCGGGGTGATGGTGCTGCTGGTCGATGCGGACCTCCGGCACCCGTCGCTGGGCGATGTGTTCGGCGTCAGCGACGCGCCCGGCCTGACAGACCTGCTCATGGACGAGGCATCGCTGGACGAGGTGGTGCTTCCCACCGATGTGCGCGGGCTGAGCCTGGTGACCGTGGGCGGTCGCACGGGCTGTCCGGCCGAGCTGTTCGATGTCCAAGAGCTGACCCGGGTGTTCGCCGATATGAAAGGCGTCGCCGATGCCATCGTGGTCGACAGCGCGCCGGTGCTGGCGGTTTCCGACGCGATGACGGTGGCGCGCATCAGCGACGTGGTGGTGGTCGTGGCCGACGTCCGCCGTACCCGGCGGACGTCGGTCCGCACCGCCGCCCAGGAGATCAGGACGATGAGCCAGGGCACCATTGTGGGCGTACTCAACAGGGTGCCCCGAGCTCTGTCGATCGGCCGGGCAAGGCCGCCCGTCATGGGTGACGGGGGGGCAGCCTTGCTGGACAACAGGGCGCAGCGGCACAACGGCCTGAAGCCGGGCCGGCCAGCCCTGCGGGCACGACCGGCGCCGGCTGGGGCTGGCCATGCGCCCACCGAGCTCAACAACAGCGATGCCCCGGCGTCGGCGAGGAACCCCGGGTAACGCCGGGTTACCCCGCCGCCTGCTCGCGGTTACGTCAGGCTGTCCTCGCGCAGCCCGTCCGCGCCGGCGAATCCGACGCGTCCCCGGGCCGACGCGGGGCCGTCGACGCGCCACCCATCGCCGTCCCGGCGCAGTGCCGAGGCGTCCCGCTGGCGCCACCAGCGGGCCACCTCCCTCGGCAGGGCGTGCCAGACGGTGTCATCGCCGTGGAAGGTCTCGAGCAGTTCCCGGTAGCCGTCGGCCACCCGCTGCTCCTGCGCGTAGTCCGGGTGCGTGAGGACGAGCGCCATCCCGTTGCGCTCGCGCAGGGACCGGGCCTTGCGGATCCAGACATCCGCGCCGGAGTCCGGCAGGATGCAGAACAGGGTATGGTCCTGCGGCAGCGTGATCGGCAGCTCGATCATGCTGCCGTTGAAGTAGGGCAGGTAGGTGCAGCATCCCCCGGCCTGCGGCTCATATGGGTCGGTGTCGGTGTAGGACGAGTCGTATTCGAAACCGAGCCGGGGCATCAGCTGCCAGTCCCGCTGGGTGCTCGGCGAGCGGAAGCCGACGGCGTTCCACCGCTCGGCATTCGCCCGCATGGCCGGCAGCCGCTTCTCCATCAGGCGCCGCGACGCCAGGTCGCGGCCATCGTGGCGCAGGCCGTGCACGCCGACCTCGCACCCCTCGTCCTGAAGGGCCCGGACGGTGGCGTCCTCCACCCGGTACCGCTCCGCGACGAAGTTCCACGACGACCGGTAGCCAAGTTCGCGCTCGGCGTCGCGCAGCAGCCCCATGGTCCGGTAGCCCGCGTCGGTCTCCACGTCATGGGTGAGGACCAGGGCCCACGACCGCCCCTCGGGCCACAGCTCAAGGAACGGCACCGGACCGCCGGCGATCTCGGCGACCGACGCGAACAGCCAGCGGTAGAGGTTGTGGAGGCTGTCTTCGATGGGCCACCCGGGAAACGACGAGCGGGCCTGCACGCGGGTAAAGGCCCGGCGAAGCCTGACCTGGACCGCCCGCGGCATCGCGGGCCGCGCGAAGTAGTAGCAGCGCCGCAGGGCCGGCCCGGCCGCGGCCAGGGATGACCGCCTCACGTTCAGGTAGCCCTCCGACCAGAACTGCAGCATCACCTCACCTGGGTCGAAGGGCAGGAACATGCGGCCGTCACGGTCTCGCCAGATCGCGGCGACGGGGCGGCCGTCGGCGTCGGTAATCGGCTCCGCGGCGCGCCAGCCGTCGCCGATATCCCGCGCCTGCTGCGGGATATCCGGTGCGACATGCCCGAAGAAAGTGCATCCCGCGAACTGGTAGCGGCCGAGCCGGGCGGCCGCGGCGCGGCCGTCACGCTGCGCGTCCGAGCCGAGCCAGAGCAGCGAGCGGCGCGCGGCGCCGGGTTGCTCCATGGCGCGCAGCCAGTGCACCGCGGCCGGCCCGCTCTCGCGCTCGGCAGACCGCACCGTGTAGGGGACGCGGAAGTAATCGAACAGGGCAAACGGGCTGGAAGATTCGAACACCGGTTCCTCCGGGCGGACAATGGGTCAGAGCCCGCGTTTGACCGCGAGGTACGGGAGCAGCGCCACCTCGTAGAGCGCCGGCAGCGGGTCACGCAGGCAGAACACGGCCTCGGTGTGCATGCCGCGCAGCGAGCGCAGGTAGTCGCGGGTGCGCAACGTCCCGGCCCGGATGTCGCGCAGGGCGTTGGGCACGTCGGTGGCCAGCCGAACCCAGCGGATCCCTGCCCTGGCATGCGCCTCGTCCACGCCGGCACCGGTCTGATCGCGGAACAGCAGGTACGGGAAGTCCACCCCCGCCGGCGGCCCCAGCGTGTGATACCCCCAGGTCCGGGCGTTGACGTCGAGAAGCTTGAAGGCACCGTCGCGGGGATCCCGCTTGTACTCGAGCTCGACGAGCCCGTAATAGCCGATCGCGCGGAGGAACCTCACGGACGGCTCCGCCAGCTCGGGCAGGCTGATCGTCTCGACGTACGTGCTGGCCCGGCCGAAGTCCGATGGGTGCTGACGGCGTCTTCGCACCGTCATGCTCGCCACGGCGCGGCCGTTCCGGAAGAGCGCGCAGTACGCGTACTGTTCCTCCCCGCCGCCCGGGATCATCTCCTGAACGATGACCTCGCCCTCGCCGACGATGGCGGCGGCCCGGCGGAAGCAGCTGAGAAGCTCGGCGCTGCCGTCCGCGCGCCAGGCCTTCGCCCGGCTGGCGTAAAAGAAGTGCTCTTTGATCGCGGGCTTGACCACGGCCGGGGCGTCGGTGTCGATCGTCGCCAGGTCGGCCTCGGCGCGGGGAAACCACGTCCGCGGGATCGGGATGCGCAACTCGGTCGCCAGCCGGTAAGTCTCCCGCTTGTCCCAGGCGCGCCGCACCGAGGCCAGATCCGGGGTCGGAACCCTGAAGTCGTCCCGCAGCGCGTCCCGGTTGGCGGATATGGCCGCGACGGTCTCGTCCCGGGTCGGGAAGAGCACCCACCCGGAGAGCCCGAGCCTCCGGCGGGCCGTGGCCAGCGCGTCGAGCACCGACGCCTCGCTGCGCAGGTCGCCGACGCGGACGACCTTCCGCACATAACGTGAGGCACGGGCTATTGACGTCTCATCGTCTATCACGCACACCGGGATGCCGTGCCGGCCCAGGCTCCGCGCAATACCGAGCCCCTGATAGTCCCCGCCTATGACTACCGCGCCCGGCACCCCCGTGCCGGGCGCGGCCTTCCGCTCGCTTACCGGGTCGCTGGCAATCTTCATTGTGGCCAAATCCTTGTGACCGCCGACTAAACGGCGTGACCAGGGCTTTGCTATTAATAATCGACTCAGGCTAGCTTTCGCGAGGACTTAGCGACCACCCTCAACCCGGCGAGGAACGCTACGCCACATTGGGGGTGCGCAGATACCGGTGACCGGGCTAGCTTGCTGGAAGAAATCGGATCATCAATGCCCGCGGACGGCATGCGGGCTGATTGCCGTCCATCTCCGCGGGGCGTTGAGCAGTTGACGAGGAAAAGAGCAGGGAAGAACGAGCTGATGCCCGCCGCGGCCGTAATGAACTCAGCATTCAGTCCGCCCGGCAACCTGCCGCTCCGGCAACTGCCGCCGAAGCAACGGCCCAGCCGGCGCCGGGCCGCGGCCTGGCACGACGCCTGGCCAGGTGGGCGTTTCCTGCGGAGGAACTGACGTGCGTATCGCGATGATCGGCTACACCTTCTATGAGCTCGACGCCCGGGTCAAGCGGGCAGCTGACGCGCTCGTCGAGAGCGGCCACTACGTCGACCTCTTTGTCGCCGACCACGCCGGGCTGCGAGCAAGCAACAATGCGCTCCTGACCATCCGCAGGCTGCGCATGAAAAAACAGCGCTCGGCCGTGGCACGGTATGCCTATGAATACGGCTTCTTCTGCGCGTGGGCCTTCATTCTGGTCAGCTTTTTCCATGTCCGGCGGCGGTACGACGTCGTCTACGTCCATAACATGCCGAACTTCCTGGTCTTCGCCGGATGCCTGCCGAAGATGGGCGGAGCCAAGATAGTCCTGGACGTCCACGATCCCGCGCCCGAGCTGCTGGCATCGATCCGGGGGCGTGACCTGCCGGGCTGGATGCGCTCGCTGGCCAGAGCCGAGGAACGGGTCAGCATGTCGTTCTCCGACGCGCTGATCACCGTGAACGAGTCCATGCGGCGGCGGATCAGCGCCATGTCCGGGCGGCCGGTGACGGTGGTGATGAACCTGCCCGACCCGGCCGTCTTCGGCGCCAGGGAGGAGCCACCGCGCAGGGAAGGCGCGGACTTTCTTGTCTACAGCGGAGCGATCACCCACCGCAACGGGCCCGACCTGATCATCGAGGCGCTGTCCCTGCTCACGGACGAGTTCCCGGCCTTGCGCCTTCGCATCATCGGCGACGGCACCGCCCTGGAGTCCCTCGTGCGGATGGCCAGGGACCTGGGGGTCGCGGACCGGGTCGACTTCCTGGACTGGGTGCCCAACCACGAGATCCCGGGCCTGGTGAGCGGGGCGGCCGCGGGAGTCTCGGCGCACCGAGAAGACATCTTCGGCTCGCTCGTGTTCTCGATGAAGGTCGCCGAGTACGCCACCCTCGGCCTGCCCGTTGCCTGCTCGGGCATCACGACGATGCGGCACTACTTCGATGACGACGAATTGATGTTCTTCGAGCCGGGCAATGCCCGCGATCTTGCGCGGGCCATCCGCGACCTGCTGACCGATCCGGCGGCGGCCCAAGAGCGCGCGGCCAGAAGCCGTATAAAGCTGCGGAAGCTTGACTGGCCTGCCCAGAAAGAGACGCTGGTTGCCACCGTCGAGGCGCTAGCCAGTGACGAGAGGCTGCGCTCGCGGGGCGAATCGGCGATGGTAAGGACACCTTAATCAATGCGATCGCGCCCAGACGCCGGTGACGGATCGCGAGCAGCGGGATAAGGAAACCATGAGCCAATACGATTCACGGGGCGCTCTCGCCCCGGCTGCCGCCGGCACTCTTTCCGGGACCGAGCGGCAGGCCTCCGTCGAGGCGCCGGTGCTCGTCGTCGGCCTTGGCGAGGTGGGTGGCCCGCTGCTGGCCGTTCTGCGCGGGGCGCACCAGGCCGAAGGCCGGGATATCGAGGACCGGGACTTCCACGGCGTGCAGGTGCTCCACCTCTGTTTTCCCTTCGGGCCGGATTTCGTTCCCGCCGCCTCCGGCTACGTCTCCCGCTACAGGCCCGAGGTCGCCGTGGTCAACAGCACCGTGGTTCCGGGCACGACCAGGTCGATTCAGGAGACGACCGGCGTGCCCACCGTGTACAGCCCGGTGCGCGGCAAGCACACGCGCATGGCCGAGGAACTGCGGCGCTACCGGAAGTTCGTCGCCGGCTCATCGGCGGAGGCCGTCTGCCTGGTGGAAGGCCACTTCTCCGCCGCGGGCATGACGACGCAGCGGATGTCGCCGCTCGAGGCGCTCGAGCTCGCCAAGCTTCTGGAGACCACCTACTTCGGCGTCTTGGTCGCGTGGGCGCAGGAGATGGACCGCTTCGCCGGCTCGGTGGCCGCGGACTACTGGGAGACGCTCGCGTTCTTCGAGGAGATCGGCTTTCTGCCGCCCGTCGGCTTCGAGCCGGGCTTTATCGGCGGTCACTGCGTCATGCCGAATCTCGACCTGCTCGAACAACTGAGGCAGTCCCCGTTCATCGACGCGATGCGGGCGTCCAACGACCAGCGGGCGCGCGAATGGCAAGAACACGGGCGGTCGACGGAGCAGCGGCTCTCGCCCCGGGCGCTCAGGTTACGCACATGAGAACACCGCGGAGCCCGGCCTCTCAAAACACGAGCTGGCAGCCGGCCGTGCCGCAAGCCAACCGCCGGGCGGTTCGTCGCCGGCGCTGGCGTCTGGCAGGTGCCGCGCTGATCATCGTTCTCGCGGGGTTTTGCGCCGCCACGGGCGTTCTTTTCATCTGGCCCCCCGGCCAGGGCATGCCGGGGCGGGTGGACGCGATCGTCGTGCTGGGCGGACAGGGCGACCGCCTGGGCAAGGGCCTGGAGCTGGCGCATCAGCATCGGGCACCCGTCCTCGTTGTCTCGCAGGGCTTGCCGCATCCGGTTCCCGGCAGCGTGTGCAGTCCGCAGAGCCAGACCTTCAAGGTGATCTGCTTCCTGCCCCGCCCGCGCACGACCCAGGGGGAGGCCGAGTTTGTCAGCCATCTCGCGAGAAAATACCACTGGCGGTCTGTCGTGCTGGTGGTCACGCCGGACCAGGTCATACGCGCGCGCATCAGGTTCGAGCGCTGTTACGTCGGCAAGATCTACGTGGTCACCACCCCGCTGCCGGTACTCGAATGGCCATATCAGATCGCCTATCAGTGGGCAGCGATGTTCAAGGAAGAAGTGCTGCAGCGTAGCTGCTGACCGGCCCGCGCTGCCTCAATTAGTGCGCACCGGGTTTGCGGTGGGTGCGGTCGAGGGGCGGGGCTGCGGCCGTGACTAATCTTCGCCTGGCCGCTTACGCCCTGGCAGCAGGTCTTGCCGGGCTCGCGGCGTCTAACCTCGCCATCGCTGCCCAGACACGACGGCACGCCGCCCAGGTGGCGCCGCACGCCGCCCAGGTGGCGCCGCACGCCGCCCGGATGGCACCGGTCCTGTCGGTGCGCGGCAATCACCTCGTCGACCAGCAGGGTGCGATCGTCAGGCTTACCGGGGTCAACCGTTCCGGCGCGGAGTATGCCTGCGCCGAGGGGTGGGGCATTTGGGACGGACCTACCGACACCGACGCGGCCATCCAGGCGATAGTGTCCTGGCATGTCAACGCCGTCCGCATCCCGCTCAACGAGGATTGCTGGCTGGGCATCAACAACGTCAAGCCCGCCTACTCCAAGGCCAGATACCGTGCAGCCATCGCCGACTATGTGGACCGGCTGGAGCGGTTCGGGATCACACCGATCCTGAACCTGCATTTCTCCGCGCCGGGCAGCGAAGTTCCCGATAGCCAGGCACCCATGGCGGACAGCGACCATTCGCCCGCCTTCTGGCGGAGCGTGGCCACGTTCTTCAAGAACGATCACCACTTGATCTTCGACCTTTTCAACGAGCCGTATCCCGACTCGAACAAGGACACCGCGGCCGCGTGGTCGTGTGTACTGCACGGCGGCTCCTGCCCTGGCGTTCCCTTCCAGGCGGCAGGGATGCAGCAGCTTGTCGACGTGGTCCGGGCGACCGGGGCAACCCAGCCGCTCATGATCGCCGGACCGCAATACGCGGGCGATCTCGACCGCTGGCTGCAGTACGAGCCACACGACCCGCTGCACCAGCTGATCGCATCCATTCACATCTACGAGCCAGATTGGGCACCCTGTGCGGCACCGGCTTGCTGGACGTCGCAGATCGCACGGGTGGCCGCCAAGGTGCCCGTGGTGGAGGGCGAGATTGGCTCCATAAACTGCACCGCCAGTTCCATCCTCCCCCTGCTGAACTGGTCAGATGCCCACGGCGTGAGCTACCTGGCATGGGCGTGGAATGTGGGAAGCTGTACCGGTGAGCCGTCGCTGATCACCAGTTACAGCGGCACCCCTACCCGAACCTATGGGCAGGGCTACCGTGATCACCTGGCCGCCGTGGCCAGGAAGGGCTGATCGCCAGCGCCCGGACGGCTACGGCTCGGTGAGGGCGGCGGTCAGCGTCACGGCATGCCGGTCCAGCCAGGCTTCGCGGCGCTTGATCACCTCGCCCACACCCTCGTCCCACATCCGCTGCCGGCCGCCGCCCTGAGTTTCCGCCCGAATGCCGGATCGCCGGGGCGCGCCGACGTCCCGCAGCAGCCGATCCACGTCGCGCGGATCGGAAAGCGGCGCCCACCACAGCATCGCGTTGAACACCTCGTCGGCCCGGGCGGCCAGCGTGGCCAGGTCAAAGTCGATCAGCGCGTGTGCCCGGCCGTTTCGGAAGATCACGTTCTCGGGCGTGATGTCGACGTGCCCGACCAGATCCGGCGGACACGCCGGAGCGGCCGGGATCCCCGGCGGTTCGGCCGGCCTTCTGTCTAGCGGCACGTCCGGCGGAGGAGCGAACGACGCGGCCGCGTCGTCGCAGGCGCGCACCAGCCGTCCGGCCGACGCCAGCCGGGACTCGTCGGCGATCCAGGGATGCGCGGCCGTCCGGCCACCTCGCCGTCGATATAGCTCAGCACCTCAGGTCCGGACCCGTCGATGCCGAGGAACCGTGGTGCCCCTCGAAGCCCACCGATTCGAGGTGCGTCAGCAGCGCGTGCACCGGCGGCGAGTGCGGCCCGGCCGGCCGCCGCACCGTGTCACCGGCCCGGCCCGCACCCACGGTGACGTCATCCCCGGCCAGCGGTATCTCGGCCTGGTCCGCCTCGTCCACCCAGCTCTCGCCCGCCGCGCAAGCGTAGCCGCGTCTGCCCGCTTAGCGGGAACGGTTAATCCGGCCCGGGACCGGCCGCCCCTGTGGTCAGTGGCCGGCCGAACGTCACCCCCGCCACTGGTGATCGTTAGCCGCAGTCGTCCATGACTTGGCAGACGTCCTCCACCACGACTCCTGCTGGCGCGCCGCCTGGCTGGCCGGCATCCGCCAGCCAGGCGAGGAACTGGCCGAAGATCGTGTCCTGGATCGACCCGTATTCGGACATGCAGGTGCTGTAGTCGGAGGCGTTGGCGTCGCAGACATCGTGGAAGGTGATGGGGAGCCAGCCGCCACCGTGCGCCGAGGCAGCATCCACGAAGGCCTCGAGGTCGTTGAGATTCTCGTCGGCCGTTCCGTCCACCGCGATCGTGGGCAGCGCCATGGGGTTCGCGGGCGGAATGGTTGATATGTATGGCGTGGTGGGCACGGTATTCGAATTAGAGATGCCGCCGCCTTGGCGCGCGGTGAGCCACCCGCACTCCGAGGCGACGCTCTCCACGGTTGCGTTGTAGTCCCCGTAGGGGTAGGCCATCGACACCGGGTCCGGGATGCCGTTGTTGATCATGTCCTGCCGGGAGCCGCACAGCTCCTCTTGCATCTCCGCCACGGTCAGCGTCGTGAGGTTCGGGTGGTCGATGGTCTGCCCGCCGACGTCATTTCCCTCGGCCTCCAGCGTGTCCAGCTGCGACCACGACATGCAGCACGCGTAGCCGTTGTCGCTGTCGGAGGTGATCACGTAGTAGGTTCCCAGGAAGCCGTACTGCTGCATCAGCGGCTGCCCGTACAGCCACTCGTCCTCCCACTGGTCGTCGAAGGTCAGCGAGACCACCGTGTCCACCTGGATCTGCTGGGTAACCACCGGCTCGGTGTTGCCGGACAGGGCGGTCGTGAAGAATTCAACGGTGGTGGGCCCGTTGATCGTGAACGGCCCGGTGTACACCGGACTTGACGTCGTGGGAGTGGTGCCGTTGGTGGTGTAGTAGGTATTCGCCACGCCCCAGCCACCCGTGTCCGACGCGGTCAGCGCCACCGTCACCGGCTGGTAGTACGGAGTGCTCTGGCACGCCGCCCCGTTGCAGGAAATGGTGGTGGTCGGGATCGTGGTATCGGGAGGCTCTTGGATCGGTATGGTCTGCGTCTGCACGGCCTCCTCGTTCCCGGCGTTGTCCCAGGCCGTGTACTCCACGGTGGTGGTCGCCGTCAACGGGAACTGCCCCGTGTAGGTGGGGCTGGACAGGGTGGGAGTCGTGCCGTTCAGCGTGTAATGCACGCTGCCGACGCCCGACCCGAGATCGGTCGCCGACAGGGTGACATAGACCGTCTGGTCGTAGGTGGTCGTCTGGCACGGCGACCCGTTGCAGGAGATCGTGGTGGTCGGAGCGGTCGAATACTGCTTGGCGGTGGCCCCCATGGTCTGGAACACGGTCCCGGCTGGCGCGTCGCCCGACTGCCCGGCGTCCTGCACCCAGGTGATGAAGGACTGCAGATCGCTGAGCTGGATCCAGCCCGCCGAGGACGTGCACGCGCTGTAGTTCGTCGGATCCAGCGTCTGCGAGCAGACCTTGCCGATCACGATCGGGATCCAGCCGCCCTTGGCGGACGCGCTGGTCACCAGGGACTCCAGGTTGGCCAGCGTGACCTGGCCGCTCGGGGCGTAGGCCCGCAGCGCCATCCAGCTGCGCGGCGGCAGCGTCTCCGCGTAGGTGGGCCCGCTCGGGGTCAGACTGCCGGCCGTCCGGGCATTCCCGTATCCGCAGCCTTGCACCTCGGCCTCGATGGTCGTGTTGTACGCCCCGCTGGGGTACGCGAAGGAGAGCGGGGTTATGCCTTCCGCCTTCATGTTCTGCACGTCGTTGCAGATCTCGCTGATCTGCTGCGAGGTGCTGAGCGTGGTCAGGTTGGTGCCGTCGACGGTCTTGCCGCCGATGTCGTCTCCCGCAGCGTAGAGAGTCTGCACCTCGGACCACGTCAGATGGTTGGACGTGCCGATGGTGCCGCTGTTGATGTAGTACGTCGCGTCCACCCCGGCGGGCTGCAGGGCATCCTCGTAGCCCAGGGTGTACTCGCTGTAGGTGTCGTTGTCGAAGTTCAGCGACACCACGGTCGCGGTCTGGGCCGACGCCGCCTGGCTGACGGCCGCGAGTCCGGCCATCGCCAGGCCGACGGAAACGGCCGTGCACACCAAGGCGGCGCGCCGCCCGCCACGCCGGAACCACCATGCACCGCTGCGCTGGCATCGGCCCTTCGCGACCATGGTCCGCGCCCCCTCCCACGTGGTTCTGCAGGCGCTACGCCCCCCAAGACAACGAACCGGGGTGTCTGGCTGCGCACCTGCTGGCCCGCACATCGCCCGGGGCAGAATGCTCAGCGCACACAGCAGAGCCGCCTTTTTTCGTTCCAAGCTTGTTGCGCGGGTGCGCACCAGGCCACCCCCATCTGGCGTATCTGAGCCCGTCAGCGGGCCCGCGAACCGGCTCACGCCGCCGGTTAAGACGCGTCGCTCATCGTGACCGCGGCCGGAGCCGCCGCGTCGAGCCGGCCCGGCCGGGCCCGGCCGGCCACCGCCCGGGTCAGCGCCCGGCCCGCGTACCACCCTCCGGAGACGAAGCGCATGGTCGGCCCGAAGCTGAACGCCGCCGGAGCGCCGAGGAAGTGCAGGCCCGGCACGGACGACTCCAGGCCGCGCCCGAGCACGGGGTAGCCGTTCACCCGCCGCAAGCGAGCGAGCAACGACGGCGCCAGGAATGGGTAGCGCGCGATGTCCACGCGGTAACCGGTGCCGAGCAGCAGGTGATCGGCGGCCCGCTCGTCCCCGTCGCCGAACGTGACGCGGACCCCTCCGCCCCGTGCCGTCGCGGACACGATCGACCGGGTCATGGTGATCGGCACGTCCTGCAGCCGGGGGCCCAGCCACGCAGCGCCGGCCGGGCGGATCGACCGGTAAGCGAGCGGATCCGCAGCCGCGCGGGGGAACCGCCGGAACAGGCCGGGAACGGCGACCAGGCGGGACAGTCCCATGGGCCCGACGTCGGTCGGGGCGTAGAGCAAAGGGGAGAGGCGGCCGAGCCTGCGCTGGTACTTTCCGCCGTGCAGCCAGTTCAGGTGATCGGCGCGCACGACGACCTCGGTCTCGGCGCCGCTCTCGTGCAGCAGCGCGGCGGACTCCAGCGCGCTCTGCCCGCCCCCCACGACGAGCACCTTGGCTCCCGAGAACCGGGACAGGTCCTGATGATCCCCCGTGTGGGTAGCCAGCTCGGGCGGCAGCCCGTCGGCAAAGGCGGGGCGGTTGGGAAACGGCTTGATGCCTGCGGCGACCACCACCCGGCGCGCCTCAAGCCGCTCGCCGCCGGCGAGCACGAGGCAGAACCCGTCCCCGTCACCGTCAAGCGTTTCCACCGTCCTGCGGTCCACGTCGGGGGCGACCCGCTGCTGCACCCAGGTGCCGTACTCGATGAAGCGAGCCAGCGGGACCGGCCGGCCAACCTGCACGCCGGTCGCGGCGCAGAACGCATCGAGCGACACCGGGCCCCGGTAATCGGCGATCGACGTGGCGGTCCAGTTCGATCGCAGAAGCATGCCGGCGGGCATGGTTCGCCAGAACGACATCGGGTCGCCCAGGACCCGGACGTCCACTCCGGCGGCGCGAAGGTGAGCGGCGGCGGACAGCCCGTACGGGCCGGCGCCCACGATGGCCACATCTGTGTCAGGCATGGCTCAGCCCCCTGCCTTGCTGGTAAGAATCTCGCACAGCAGTGCACAGGGCCTGTACCGTAGCCGATCTGATGCAGGTAGTCTCCCCTCAACAAACGTAGGGCCGGCGGAGCCTGGCACCGAACGCGACCGAAGGCGACACAGGTGACCGAGGACACTGACACCCGACCTCCGCCGGTGCAGGCCACCGCGGACGTCGACCCGTCCGCCGAGATCGGGCCCGGCACGACGGTGTGGCACCTGGCGCAGGTACGAGAGAACGCACGCCTGGGCCGTGACTGCATCGTGGGCCGCGGTGCCTACGTCGGCCCCGGTGTGATCATCGGCGACAAGGTCAAGCTGCAGAACTACGCGCTGGTCTACGAGCCGGCCCGGCTGGAAGACGGCGTGTTCATCGGCCCCGCTGCCGTGCTCACCAATGACATGTTTCCGCGCTCGGTCGGGGTCTCGGGAAACCTCAAGCGGCCCGCGGACTGGCAGGCCCAGGGGGTGCGGGTACGGGAGGGGGCATCGATCGGCGCCCGCGCCGTGATCCTGGCGGGCTGCGAGGTGGGACGCTGGGCCATGATCGGGGCCGGCGCCGTGGTCACTCGCGACGTGCGGGACTTCGCGCTGGTCGTCGGCTCGCCGGCGCGGCGCATCGGGTGGGTGGGCCGCGCCGGGGTGCGGCTGGTCGAGGCGGGCGACGGGGAATGGCGCTGTCCGCAGACCGGCGAGCAGTACGCCGAGTCCGGCCAGGGTTTGCGGGCGCTCTAAACGCCGGCGGAATGCAACCCGGCCGTGGCCGGCTGCGAACGGCCGGGTGTTGTCCCTCCCGGTTTCTGCAGGACCCATACGACGGTGTGGCCGATACCGCGAAACGGCCGCGGCAAGACAGCCCCGGTGACCGGGGCGATGCCCACGCCTGTGATCTGCACGACGCGGAATTCCAGATCGCGCTCGAGGAACCTGGTCATCGAGCCGCTGGCAAAACCGCGGACGTGGTCCCCGTTGTCGATGTGCAGCGTGGTCGGCTGCCGGCCGGCCAGCAGGAGCACGCGGTTGTGCAGGGCGGCCAGATTGGGGACCGCGAGCACGAGGAGACCCCCCGGCCTCAGCACCCTGCGGGCCTCGCGCAGGGCCGGCACGGCGTTCTTCAGGGTGACCAGATTACGGTTCCAGACAACAACGTCAAAGACCCCGCCGGAGGCAGGGAACGCTGCCGATTCGAAATCCACTTGCTCGAACTGCGTCCCCGCCCTGGCCTCGGCATCACGCGCGTCCTCCTGATCGTAGATAACCGGGCGGTCCGGGCGGTCAAGCTGGTCGCGCAGGAGCAAGGTCTCCTGGCCGTGGTGCGCCTGGATCTGCAGGATGCGGGCACCGGACGGCGCCCGAAGCCGGACGGCACGGGCGATCTCTCTCGTGACGGCCAGTTCGATCCGCACGTGCCGGGTGTCGCGAGCCGTGCCGGTGCTCATCAGCGGGCGCAGGGCACGGTAGTGCTGATTGTCCCTTATGTCGCTCACCGCGGCGCGGCCCGGCCGCGGCCGTCGCCGTGACGGCGCCAGCGCCTCACGGTCCTTGACGACCAGTCCCCACAGCCCCGATTCGACCGCGAGACCGGGCCCGGTTACGTGCCTGGCAGCCAGCCACCTGCGCTGCTCCCCGCGGTCGACGAAGGTCCGGAATGCGAGGCTGTGATCGATATCATCGACCACGGCCACCGCGCCGTCCCGCATAGCGGACCATGCCGATTCGAGCTCGAACATCTGGTTGCGCCCGGTGTGCAGGCTGTCATGTATGAAGACGTCGATCCCCGTCAGCTTATCGAGCAGCGCGGGCAGCCGCTGACGGGCCGTTCCGGGGACGTACGTCCAGCGATGGCGCCGGTGCTGCGGAATCGCCATGCCGATCTCGGAATGCAGGGCCGAATCGACGGCCGGCAGATCAATGCTCCAGAGATGGCCGCAGCCGTTGCGCTCGAGCGCCTCGAGGACTACCCGGGTGGTAAGCCCGTGAGCAACGCCCGTCTCCACTACTTTTCCGGGGCGCCGGTGCAGGATGATGCACCAGATGGCCTCGGCGAACGCTTTATCGCCGTCGTTCCACCCGCCGTAGGAGCGTATCCCGACGCGTACGCCGGCGCTGCTCAGGTCGGCGACGATCCCGTCCCACACCCGCTCGAAGTCGGCTACGGCCGGGCACGGCCAGGGCAGGTCAAGCAGGGCGTGGAGTCGTGGCGCCCAGTCCGCGACCGCGCCGTAGAAATCACTGACCGACGTGCCGAGCCCCGCCAAGTCCCGCAAGTCCCTGCGTCTGTCAATGCGCCCGCGGACGCGTTCGACCCCCTGAACGGGATGACGCACCATGACCTGTGAAGCGCGGATGGTGTACCCAAGATTCATCGGAGAGCACTCCTGTGATGCGGGGGGATTAAAACCACTTGCTGAGCCATGGCCGCGTCCGGTACCAGTGCTGCGCTCGGTAGATGTAGTTCTCGCCGCTGCGGCTGTCGCTGACCGAGCCGTCGAGCCAGTTGCCCGAGTACCAGGCTCCGACGCAGCCCCAGATGTCCCCGGCGTGATAGACGCCGCGTGACCGGTTCCCGTGCTCGCGGAGCCACCAGACCCAGCCCTCATAGCAGCCGCGTAGCCAGCCGCCCAGGACGTCCACGGCCGCCGCGGTGGAATCGCGGTTCCAGGGAAAGATCCCGGGCCAGCTCGTTGACTTGACTCCCACGATTCCGAAGGTGACTGGGCACGGGACCGTCTGATAGCCAGGCGGGCACTCCGCGCGGTCGTCGACGTAATCCCCGAAGTTGGACTGGCGCCAGCCGGATTCCATGTACGCGACGGTCCGCAGGAGGTTGTCCGGCAACCCCCATTTTGCCGCCGCCCATTGGAAAATCTCGTCGGTGGTCCCGGTGAAATCACCGGTGATGCGGCCCAGGATGTACTTGTTCCAGAGGGGATCGTAGGCGCGGGAGGCGATGCTGACCGGGTGGAGCTTCAAGTGCGGCGGGATGGTCTGGTTATACGGTGAGTTGCCGGGCCGCGGCTCCCATCCCGAGCGGTGGACCTCGGCGGCGGCGGCGGCGTCATCAGGCAGTGCGGCGTAGGAGCCCACGGGCTGCAAGGTGAAGTAGCCGCCCGGCGGCGGCGGGGCATCCCCGGGACCCGACAGGCTGCGGTAGCAGACCAGCACGGTGCAGAGCAAGATCGCACCGGCGCCCACGGCCTTAACGCGCGCAGATGTCAATGTCCCGCCCGATGTCGCGTCGGCATAATCGGCACACGCCGATTACCGCGGCGGCCTCATGTGCTGGCCATCGGCACACGCCCGGCGGATTGACGAACCCGTCCCGCACGCAGCCCTGACCGTCATCACCCACCGCCCATCAGGGTGGTCATCGGCGGCCCGTGCCGGAACCCCACTTAGTCAGGGCCGTCCTACGTCATATGGGGTTACCCGCATTCGTCCCGATCATCGCGCTGGCACGCCCGCCAGGCCGGCGGCGAGGCGGTCATCATCAGAGATCATTTGTGATTGCCTTCGCTACGGCTGCGCCGCCTGGGCGGTGCCGTGGAACTCGTTCTGCGCGGCGGCCAGGCCGCGCTGCAGCAGGGCCTCGACCGCGTCGGCGGCACGTTCAAGAACTTCCGGCAGTACTTTCCGCTCTGCGGGAGAAAAATCGTGCAGAACGAAATCGGCGGGGTCCATGCGGCCCGGCGGGCGGCCTATGCCCACCCGTACCCGCAGGTACTCGCGCGTGCCGAGCGCGGCGGTGACCGAGCGCAGGCCGTTGTGGCCGTTGTCCCCGCCGCCCTGCTTGAGCCTGATCCCGCCGAACGGGATGTCGAGATCGTCATGGATCACGACGATCCGGCCGGCCGGGATCTTGTAGAAGCCGCGCAGCGCGGCGACGGGACCGCCGGAGAGGTTCATGAACGTCTGCGGCTTCGTGAGCGTGACCGGCCGGCTGGCGAGCCGTCCTCCGGCGACGCGCGCACGCGAGCGGTCGCGCTTGAAGCTGACGCCCATCCGCCCGGCGAGGAGGTCGGCGACCATGAACCCGCAGTTGTGCCGGTTGCCTGCGTACTCACTGCCGGGGTTGCCGAGCCCGGCAATCAGCCAGCGCTCTGTGTCTCCCGCTCGCTCAGTGGCCATGCGGCAACCGGATCACGCCGGCCGGGTGAGAAATGGCTACTCGCCAGGCGATTCCGGCTGCTCGCCGGCCCCGGGAGCCGGTGCCGCGGCGGGGGCCGGAGCGGCAGGAGCAGCCTCGGCCGCCGCGCCCTCGGGCACGCCGAGCTCGGCCTCGATCTGCGCCGCGGTCGGGGAGGCGATCACGTGCAGGACCAGGACGTCGCGCTCGACCGCCAGCGATACGCCAGCCGGCAGCGTCAGGTCCCCGGCGTGGACGGCCGCGCCGATCGGCATGCCCTCGACGTTCACCTCGATGCCCGGCGGGATGTTCGTCGCCTCGGCCTCCACCGCGATCTGGATCAGCTGCTGGTCCAGCAGCCCGTCCGCCGCCACGTCCCCGGTGACCGTGACCGGGACCTCGACGGTGACCTTCTCACCGCGCCTGACCATGATCAGGTCGACGTGCTGCACGTAGCCCTTGATCGCGTCCCGCTGGACCGCTTTGGGCAGCGCGAGCTGGCTGCCGCCGGGCAGGCCCTCCAGCCGGATCAGCACGTTTGCCGTGCGCAGGGCGAGCAGCACCTCGTGGCCGGGGAGGCTGACGTGCCGCGGGTCGGCCCCGTGGCCGTACAGGACGGCGGGTACCCGGCCCGCGCGCCGCACCCGGCGGGCCGGGCCCTTGCCGAACTCGGTGCGGGGCTCGGCGGCGATGCGTACCTCGGGCACGGTTGCGCTCCTCCAGACGACAGGTAATCCTGAGAGTTTAGCCGAGAACCGCCGGTGCCGCGCCCGGCGGTCAGGATGCCGTGCCGGCGAGCTGGCGCATGTTGCGCAGCGCCACGGCCATGATGGTGTTGGTCGGGTTGTGCGCGCCGGAGGTGACGAAGACGGAGCCGTCGGCGGCGTAGACGTTGTCCAGCCCGTGCACCCGCCCGTAGCCGTCGGTGACGCTGGTGGCTGGATCGGCGCCCATCATCATGCCGCCCATGACATGGCTCCTGGTGGGAAGGCCCTCGCTGTTGATCGTGTCGGGCACCGCGAAGGCGACGGCGGCCCCGGCACTGATCATCATCTTCTTCAGCAGCGGGCTGTAGAACTGCTGCGCCACCTGCTCGTACCGGCCAGGGCTCCACGTGATCTGGGCCACGGGCAGCCCGAAGACGTCCGTCACCGTGGGGTCGAGGGTCACCGTGTGGTCGAGGTACGGCAGCTCCTCGCCGACGAGCACGCACCCCGCCAGCCGGTCCCGCAGCATCGAGGAGCGCATGAGCTGCTTGAACTCGGTGCCGAACGGCCGGGACGAACGCAGGAGGCCAAGCAGGGTCTGGTAGGAGCGCGCCTCGCCGATCGGGCCCTGGCTGCCGCCGAGTTCCATGATCCCGCCGCGGATGTAGGGCAGCCCGTTGGCCTTGGCGAACGACCGCGCCCCGGGAAAGTCGGGATCGGCGGCGTCCTCCGCGCACTGGGTGATGGACCGGCCACGGTGGGCGTGCATGCGCTCGCCGGGAAAGATCGCGGTGCCGTCCAGGAATGAGTGCAGCATCAGCCGCCGGCCGAGCTTGCCGCTGGCGTCGGGGAATCCCGAGAGCAGCGCCAGCCGCACGGTCTCGATGGCGGACGCCGCCATCACGACCACGTCGGCGCTCTCCGCGCCGGTCACCGGGCCGTCCGCGGTCATCCGCACCCAGCGGACCCCGGTGGCGGCGGAGCCGGACAGGATGACCTTGGTCACCATGGTCTGCGGGACCAGCGTGGCCCGGCCGGTTCGCAGCGCCCGCCGCAGCGGGACCAGCGCCGACGGCCTGGCCACCACCGGGCAGCCGTAGGTGCTGCAGAAACCGCAGTCGTTGCACGCGCGCTGCCCGTTGTAGGGCCGGGAATTGATCGCCATGGGGAACGGGAACGGGTGCAGGCCGACGGCGGCGGCTCCCGCCGCCACGGTCAGCGACGCGAGCTGCTGCGGGCCGGGCGCCATCGGGAACTGGCCGCCGCGCGGTGCGTGCTTGAGCACGACGCCGGGCATCGCCCGGACGTCGCCCTGCACCCCGATCAGCCGTTCCACCTCGTCGTAGTAGGGCGCGATCTCGGCGTAGCCGAACGGCCAGTCGGCCAGGTCTGCGCCAGGAACCGGGCCGAGGGCCGTGAGCTGCTGGAAGTCGATGTCCCAGAACCTCGGCACCTTCGCGTCCCAGTGCACGGTCCCGCCGCCGACGAGCTGGGGCAGCTCGTCCACCGCGCCGGTGTGCTGCACGGCAGGCGCGCCGACCGGGCGCCAGGTGCGCGGGAACACCAGCGGATCCGGGCCGGCGAAGTGGCGCACGTTCATCTTGAGCTCGTCGTTGGAGAACAGCGTCCGCAGCGGCCCCTCGCCGTCGAGGTCGGCGAAGTAGTTGGGGCCCTTCTCGAACACGGCGACCTGCCACCCTGCCTGCGCGAGTTCCATCGCAGCGATCGACCCGCCGGCGCCGCTGCCGACCACGACCGCCTTGCGCACCGTCACAGCCCGCCGAGGAACGCCAGCACCTCGGCCACGATGCCGCTGTCGCCGAGCGGATCGGGCCCGTCCGGGCGCTCGACCTCGTCGCTGGTGTAGCCGCGCGGCTGAACGTCGCCGGGGAAGCGGATGTCCCTCCAGCCGGACTTGCCGCGGTTTCCGCCGTACTCGGGGCTGGCGTACAGGCCCTCGGCCGTGTGCTCGAACAGCAGCGACCGGAACGCGTCCATGGCCTGGCCGGCGAGAATCCGGTCCTGCTCCACGCGGGTTGCCTTGGTGAAATCCCCGTCAGCGAGCCTGTCCAGGTCCGCGATGCCCTGCTGGTACTGCTGACGCCATCCGGTGAGGCGCCTGCGCCATGCGATGCGGGCGACGGGATCGAGCGGGATGAAGGACGCCATGTGGTCCGGGCCGGGCGTGTGCCGGTTGCTCCACGGGCCGCCCGCGAAGATCACCGGAGCCGTCCCCTCCAGCGTGTCGAGCGCCCCCAGCATGATGTCGATGTACCGGGTGACGTCGGCCTCGCGCGCACCGGGGTGGCCCTCCTCCGCGGGGTCGTCTTCCGGGCCGGGAGCGATCCGCGCGGTGGCGGCCTCCACGACCGCGGCCTGGTGGGCGGTGAAGAACCGGGCGGCCCCGGACGGGCCGTTGGGCAGCGAACTCATCGGCTGTTCTCCGGCCAGCACCGCCTGCACCCTCCCTAGTCCGGGCCGCTTCCCGCCCGCCGGATGCCGTGCGGCGGGCTGCGCAGCGGTGACAGCCGGGACATAGCTATCTTGGTGCGCCAACGCTGGCAGGGCAATCGATACCGGGACAGCGGGTGCCGGCCCGCCCGGCGGCGGGCGGTGATCCCGGGGGTCCCGCCGGGTGCCGGGAGCGCCGGGGCGGCGCCCGCCGCTACTCCTCGAACGGGTGTGAGGCCAGCGGTCACCTCCAGCCGCTGCGGTGCGGCGCGCTCAGCTCTGCCCGTCGAACAGGCTGGTCACCGACCCGTCGCTGAACACCTCGCTGATCGCCCTGGCGATGAGCGGCGCGATCGACAGCACGGTGAGTTTGTCGAATCGCTTCTCGTTCAGGATCGGCAGCGTGTTGCTGACGACCACCTCGCTGATCCTGGAGTTCTTCAGCAGATCCACGGCCGGGCCGGACAGCACCCCGTGCGTGGCGGTCGCGATCACCTTGGCGGCTCCCTGCTCGAACAGGGCCTCGGCCGCGTTCACGATCGTGGAGCCGGTGTCGATCATGTCGTCCACGATGATGCAGGTCCGCCCGGCCACCTGGCCCACCACCTCGAGGACCCGCACCCGGTTGGCGACATCGGGGTCGCGCCGCTTGTGGATGATGGCCAGCGGGCAGCCGAGCCGGTCGGTCCACCGCTCGCAGACCCGGACCCGCCCCGCATCCGGCGCCACCACGGTGACCCGTGCCAGATCCAGCTGGTCCTCGAGGTAGGAGGCGAGGATCGGCAGCGCGAACAGGTGGTCGACCGGCCCGTCGAAGAAGCCCTGGATCTGGGCCGTGTGCAGGTCGACGGCCATGATCCGGTCCGCGCCGGCGGTGAGGAACAGGTCCGCCATGAGCCGGGCGGAAATCGGCTCCCTGCCCCGGCTCTTCTTGTCCTGCCGCGCGTAGCCGAAGAACGGGGCCACCACCGTGATCCGCTTGGCCGACGCGCGCTTCAGCGCGTCCACCATGATCAGGTGTTCCATGATCCACCGATTGATCGGCGCGGTGTGGCTCTGCAGGACGAACGCGTCGCAGCCGCGCACCGACTCCAGGAACCTGACGAAGATCTCGCCGTTGGCGAAGTCGTACAGCGTCGTCGGGGTCGGCTCGACGCCCAGGCAGGCGGCTATCTCGTCGGTGAGCTCTGGGTGGGAGCGGCCGGAAAGCAGCAGCAGCTTCTTCTGGTTAGCGGCGGTAATGCCAGTCACTGAACCCGCCCTCTCACTGATGACGTCCCCCACTCAGGTGGGCGAACGGCCCGACCGTCAGGCCGGCCGCGACCACCGCGGACTCGCAGACGGAGTTGACCACCGTGGCGCCGTCGCCGACCGTGGTGTCCCGCAGCAGGCAGCCGGGCCCCACCTGCGCCCCGGCCGCGACCGTGGTGGTGCCCTCCAGCTGGGTGGAGGGACCGATGTGCACCCCGGGCTCGAGCTTGACGCCGACGTCGATCCAGGTGCTCGCCGGGTCGACGATGGTCACCCCGGCGCGCATCCACGCGTGCAGCAGCCGCTCGTTCAGCACCCGGCGCGCCCACGCGAGCTGCGCCTGGTCGTTCACCCCGAGGACCTCCTCGGGGTCGGCGCACGCGGCCGTCGCCACCGGGTAGCCGTCACCGCGCAGGATCGACACGACGTCGGTGAGGTACTCCTCGCCCTTGGCGTTGTCGGTCGGCACCCGCTTGACCGTGTCGGCGAGCAGCTCGCCGTCGAAAGCGTACATCCCCGAGTTGATCTCGGTGATCGCGCGCTGCTCCGGGCTCGCGTCCGCTTCCTCGATGATGCCGGTGAACGCGCCGCCGGCGTCCCTGATGATCCGGCCGTAGCCGGTCGGGTTGTCCAGCCTGGCGGTGAGCACGGTGACCGCGGCCTGGTGTGCCCTGTGCGCCGCGACGAGGTCGCTGAGCGTGCTCCCGCGCAGCAGCGGCGTGTCCGCGTAGGTCACCACCACCGTGCCGTGGATCAGCCCGACGGCCTCGATGACCACGCGCACCGCGTGCCCGGTGCCGCCGCGCCGGTCCTGGACGACGATCTCGGCGTCGGACGCGTGCTCGGCCAGGTGGGCGGTGACCTTGTCACGGCCGTGCCCGGTCACCACGATCAGCCGGCCGGGCGCCAGTTCCCTGGAGGCGGCGATGACATGGCCGAGCATGCTCCGGCCGCACACGTGGTTGAGAACCTTCGGCGTCTGGTTCTTCATTCGGGTGCCCTCACCCGCCGCGAGAATGATCACGGCGGCCGGATCGCTGAGGCTCACTCGGCTCGGCTCCTCGGTATCGCTGCAGGCACCTGGGCCTGATAGCCGCTGGTGCGCTCCCCCGGGACAGTTCACGCTCCCGACCCTCGCAGGATACCGCCCGGCTGCCCGGCACGGCCCGGCATGCGCTCATCTGTGTGCTCTGCCACCTTCTGGCGAGCCGGGTGGCGGCCGGGACTGCTGCCGCACGCGCCGGGGCCTGAAGCACCTGCGTGGCACTCGGTATCGTGGAGCTACCACCTGGCGGCAGATCACGGTCTGTTGCCATGATCCGGCGTAGGGTAATTGGCAGCCCACCGTCCTTTGGAGTCGGGTTTGTGCTGGTTCGAGTCCAGCCGCCGGAACACCTCGTTCGCGCCGCGGCCAGGGCGCGCGCACCTGGGGCGCGACCGTCACCATAAGTTCAAAAAATGTTTGCCCGGGTACTTGCGTAACCTACGGTACCGTAGCCTACGGTTACGTAAGCGTATTTGCAGTGCCCCAGACCCGGTACGTGCGGAGCGCTCAGCAATTGGCCGCAATCTCCGAATCCGAGCGAGGACACCATGGCCGCGTCCGCAGACCCCACCGCGGCGACCATCGCCACGCTGGCCCCACCCCAGCCACCGCCCGCTGCCGGAACCGGGCCGGCCACGCCAGCCGCGGCGCCCATCCCGCGCCGGGCTCCCCGGCCCGACGTCGAGCCGGAGCAGAACGGCACCGCCGAGCGGGCCCTGATCGGGGTCTTCGTCGGCGTGCCGATGCTCGCCCTGCTCGCCGCGGGGCCAGTGGCCTGGGGATGGGGCCTGGGCTGGCACGACATCGTGATCGCCGTCGTGTTCTACGCGATCTCCGGCCTGGGGATCAGCATGGGCTTCCACCGCTACTTCACGCACGGCTCGTTCAAGGCGACCCGCCCGTTCAAGATCGCGCTCGGGGTGGCCGGGACGCTCGCCGTGGAAGGCCCGGTCCTCACCTGGGTCGCCGATCACCGCAGGCACCACAAGTACAGCGACGCCGAAGGCGACCCGCACTCGCCCTGGCGGTATGGCAGCGACTGGAAGGCGCTGGCCAAGGGGCTCGCCTTCGCCCACATGGGCTGGCTGTTCGACCGCAACCGCACTTCCAAGGAGAAGTTCTGCCCGGACTGGCTCGCCGACGACGACATCCGCTGGGTCTCCCGGCTGTTCCCCGTGCTGGTGGCCGCCTCGCTGCTGGCGCCCGCCGCGATCGGCGGGCTGTGGTCGATGTCCTGGCAGGGCGCGGTCACCGCGTTCTTCTGGGCCAGCCTGGTGCGCGTCGCGTTCCTGCACCACGTCACCTGGTCGATCAACTCGATCTGCCACACGTTCGGCAAGGAGGAGTTCGAGGTCAGGGACAAGTCGCGGAACGTCAACTGGCTGGCGATCCTGTCGTTCGGTGAATCCTGGCACAACCTGCACCACGCCGACCCGACCTGCGCCCGGCACGGGGTGCTCCGCGGCCAGATCGACATCGCCGCGCGGCTGATCCGGTGGTGCGAGAAGCTCGGCTGGGTCCGCGATGTCCGCTGGCCGGACGAGGCCCGGCTGGCCGGCAAGCGTGTCACCGGCCGCTCCCGGCAGCTTGGCTCCATGACCAAGCGCGCCGTGGCCGGGCCGGCCGCGACCCGCGAGGTTGGCTGAGGTCGCGCTGGGTTGGCATGATGAACCAGTGCCAAGCCAGCCCTCTTCAGGCTCGGGCCGCAGGCGCATGACCGGCAAGGAGCGGCGGGAGCAGCTGCTCGACGTCGGCCGCCGCCTGTTCGCCGAGCGCGGCCTTGATGGAACGTCCATCGAGGAGATCGCCGCGACAGCCGACGTGTCCAAGCCGGTCGTGTACGAGCACTTCGGCGGCAAGGAAGGGCTCTACGCGGTCGTCGTGGACCGCGAGGTCGAGCGGTTCCTCGCGATGGCCACCCGGCTGCTCTCGGGCGAGGACACCATGGAGAAGTTCGAGGTCGCCGCCGTCGAGCTGCTCCGCTACATCCAGGACAACTCCGACGGCTTCCGGATCCTGGTGCGCGACTCGAACCCGTCGTCCGGCTCGGGCACGTTCGCCAGCCTGATCAGCGACATCGCCAGCCAGGTCGAGTACATCCTCGGCGATGTGCTGGCCAACCGGGGCTACGACCCGAAGCTCGCCCCCGTGTACGCGCAGATGCTCGTCGGGATGGTGGCCTTCACGGGCCAGTGGTGGCTGGACGCGCGCAAGCCGGACCTCGAGGAGGTCGCGGCGCACCTGGTGAACCTGGCCTGGAACGGGCTGTCCAAGCTGGACCCGAAGCCGGAGATCTCCGCCGCGGCCAAGCGGCGGCTGCGCGCCGGGCAGTAAAACCGCAGGAACAATCCCGGGATATGGTTCGCAGCCGGGCGGAATCCGGGTGGTGTGTGCGCTTTATGCTGCTGGGACCGCAGTTTTCGCACACACCACCCAGCCGGGGACCGCGCCACACGGCGCGCGCCCATCCGCTAAGCGAGCCGGCCCGCGGCTCCGCTAAGAGGGCTGGCCAGCGCAATCTTGACGTCAAGAGATATACTGCCTGGATGGGCCGGGGACCGCAGCAGCCAGCAGCGGGAGAACTTCGTGACGAGGTCGACGAGCTGGTGGCGCGATGGGGCGCCGAGCGTCCCGACCTGGACGCCGAACCGCTCCAGGTGCTCAGCCGGGTATCCAGGCTGGCCAGGCACCTGGACCGGGCGCGAACCGCGGCGTTCGCCTCGCACGGCCTGCAGGCCTGGGGGTTCGACGTCCTGTCCGCCCTGCGCAGACAGGGGCCGCCGTACCAGCTGAGCCCGGGCGCGCTGTTGCGGGCCACGCTGGTGACCTCGGGCACGATGACCAACCGGATTGACCGCCTGGCCGAGGCGGGGCTCGTCAGCAGGCACCCCGACCCTCAGGACAAGCGCGGCGTCCTGGTGACGCTGACCCCTTGCGGCCGGGCCGCGGTGGACGCGGCCTTCGAGGACCTGCTGCGCAGCGAGCGCAAGCTGCTGACGGGCCTGGACCGCTCGCAGCGGCGCGAGCTCGCCGCGCTGCTGCGGATCTTGCTCGCGCCGTTCGACGCCAGCCAGCCGCCGGACACCTCCCGCTGATGACCACCATCAAGAACGGGTCGCCGCGGGCGGCTACCTCGCCAGCAGGCTGAGGGCTGCCGAGTAGCACGCCAGGGCGGCGAGGGTGAGCAGGGCCATGATCAGCGAGCTGATGTTGCCGTTGAAGTCCAGGAAGCTGGCCCCGTTGAATCCGGCCCCGATGATGAGCATCCCGGCAAGGATGGACAGCGCGGCGACCGCGCGGCTGCCCAGCCGCGCGGCGTGCCCGGCCACGCCGATCACGATCACCACGAGCGCCAGCCCCAGCGAGGCGTGGACGGCGAGGGCCGGGGCGCCGTGCGCGACCGCCCAGACGACGCTGTGGAAGGACCCAGCGAAGTAGTCGGACGGCCGCGCGCCCGGGTGGCTGGACGGGATCGTCACGAACAGGTTCACGACCATGCCGATCCCGGCCTGGACCAGCACGAGCAGGATGGCGGCGAGGATCATCCAGCGCAGCCGAGCCCTTGCGCTCGCCGGCTGGCGGCCGGTCCCGGTCTCGGGTGATGCCGCCGGGGTGGCCTCGTGCAGCCCTCGTGACCCGGCTGCGGCCTGGCTAGAATCCATCACTGATGAATTATGCCAGGAAATTCACGGGTGGTGAACCCCGCGGCGCGGACCCGGGCCGTGACGCCGTGAGCCCGCCCCGCGGCGAACCCCGGCCGCTCACCCGGGCCGTGACGCCGTGAGCCCGGCCGGCCGCCGGCCGGGCGGCCCCGACACTCGGGCCAAGATCCTCGAGGCCACGCGGGCCGAGTTCGGCGAGCGCGGCTACGTCGCGGCGACGATCCGCCAGGTCGCCAGGCGCGCCGACGTCGACCCCGCCCTCGTCTACCACTACTTCGCCGACAAGGCCGGGCTGTTCGTGGCCTGCCTCGACCTGCCGGCCGACCCCCGCCGGGTCCAGCTCCAGGCACGCGCGGGCAAGCTCGACGGCGCCCGCATCGCCGAACGTTTCCTGGCGCAGTGGGAGGAGGGCGCCGCCGAGCCGGGGAAGTCCTTCGTGACGCTGACCCAGGCGGTCTCCAGTGCGCCGGAGGTGGCACGGGCCGTGCGCGAGTTCCTCACCGAGCGGGTGTGGGCCCGGGTGCCTGGCGGGAACGGCGCCGGCGGCGCGGTTCCCGCCAGGGCCACGGCGCTCGTGTCCTCCCAGCTGCTCGGCGCGGCGTGGGCCAGGTACGTGATCGGCATGGAGCCGTTCGCGTCGGCCACCAGGGCCGAGGTCGCCGCCTGGATCGGGCCGACGATCGAGGCGTACATCACCGGCCGGCTCGGCAGGCCGGCCGGGCTGGGGCCCGGGCCGGGCAGCTAGCCAGGGCATGCAGGAGTCCCAGTGCGCCGCCGCGTAGCCATCGCCGTCGCCCTGGCCGCAGCGGTGGCCGTGGTCGTGTCGCTGGCCGTGGCGGTCTCCGCCTGCAGCGCCCACACCCAGCCCCGCCCCGCCAGGGCCAAGACGAGGCCCAGCTACTACCTCGCCCTCGGTGATTCGCTATCGGTAGGCGTGCAGCCGGACGCGGCCGGGAAGAGCCTGCCAACGGGGCAGGGCTACGCCAACCAGCTGTATTCGGCGCTGCGCCTGACCGACCCCCGCCTGCGGCTGGTCAAGCTGGGCTGCTCGGGCGAGACCACGCACACCATGATCGACGGCGGGATCTGCTCCTACCCGGCGGGCTCGCAGCTGGCCGAGGCGGCCAGCTTCCTGCGCGCCCACCGCGGCCAGGTCTCGCTGATCACGATCGACATCGGCGCCAACGACCCGGACTCCTGCGTCACCCAGCCGAGCATCGGAGCGGTCGTCTCATGCGTCTCCCGGAGCTTCCCCGACGCGGTGACCAACCTCACGGAGATCATGAGGACCATCCGGGCGGGCGCCGGCAGCGGCGTCCGCATCATCGGCATGAACTACTACGTGCCCGCGCTGTCGGAGTGGCGCGACGGCTTCCTCGGCCAGCAGCTCGCGCGGCTGTCCGAACGGCTCGTCGTGGCCTACAACAACCTGCTGGCCGGCGTGTACCAGCAGTTCGGGGTCAGGGTCGCGAACGTGTTCGGCGCCTTCCACAGCGGCGACTTCACCGACCAGGTGCGGGTTCCCGGGCTGGGCACGGTCCCCCGGAACGTCGCCGCGATCTGCCTGTGGACGTGGGAGTGCGCCGCGGCCCCGCGGGGACCGAACGAGCACGCACGGCCGGTCGGCTACGGGGTGATCGCGCTGGCCTTCCTGCTCGCCGACCAGGGCGGCTGAGCCCCGGGGCGCCCCCGCCTAGCGGCCAGACTTCCAGGCCAGCATCGACCGGCTGGAGCTAGCCGAGAGGATGGACCGGTCCGACAGCACCGACAGGATGGACCGGTCCGACAGCGCCGACAGGATCGAGCCCACACTGGCCAGGGAGCCGGCCGACCCCATCGACAGGATCGAGCCCGCCGACGCGACCGAGAGGATCGAGCCGGCCGATCCGATCGAGAGGATCGACCCCGTTGACGCGATGCTCAGGATCGAGCGCTGGGAGCCCAGCGACCATTTCGAGCCGTTGCGATCAGCCATGCCGGCATTCTCGCACCGGCACGCAGGCGGGCCGGAGCTCCGGTCAGGAGCCGCTGCGGGAATAGCGCAATCTGACCGGCTTCCGCCGGATCAGAGTTCCTCGGCAAGCGCCAGCCAGCGGTCTTCGAGGTAGGCCTTCTCGTCCTGGACGGCACGGAGCCGCGCGCCGAGCTCGATCAGCCTGGCGTAGTCGCTGGCGTGCTCGGCCAGCGCCGCCGTCAGCTCGGCTTCCTGGCCGGAAACCCGGTCGAGCTGGCGTTCCAGCCTGGCGAGCTCCTTCTGGGCGGCCCGCTGCCGCGCCGCCGCCCCGGCGCCGGGCGCTGCGGGCCTGGCGGCGGCGCGGGGCGCACCGGTCCGCTCCCGCTCCCGGCGCTCGAGGTACTCGTCGACCCCGCCGGGGAGGTAAGCCAGATTCCCGCCGAGCAGCCCAACCACGTGGTCACTCACCCGTTCAAGGAAATACCGGTCGTGGCTGACCACGACCACCGAGCCCGGCCATCCGTCCAGCAGGTCCTCGAGCTCGGTCAGCGTCTCGATGTCCAGGTCGTTGGTCGGCTCGTCGAGCAGCAGCACGTTCGGCTCGCCGAGCAGCACCAGCATCAGCTGCAGCCGCCGCCGCTCGCCGCCGGACAGCTCGGCGACGGGCGCCCACTGCCGTTCGCCGCGGAGCCCGAGCCGGTCGAGCAGCTGGCCGGCCGGCATCTCGCGGCTGCCGAGGCGCACCAGGCCGCGCACCTGCTCGGCCGCCTCGAGCACCCGCAGCCCGGGGTCGACCGGCACCGGCTCCTGGGTCAGGTGGCCGATCCGGACGGTCTTGCCGCGGACGACCCGGCCGCTGGCGGTCAGCGCGGCGGGCAGGGTCCCGGCGAGCAGGTGCAGCAGCGTGCTCTTGCCGCTCCCGTTCACCCCGGCGACGCCGACCCGCTCGCCGGGCCCGAGCTGCCAGGTCACGTGGCCGAGCAGCCGGCGCTCGCCCGCCAGCACGCTGACGTCATCGAGGTCGATGACGGTCTTGCCCAGCCGCGCCGTGGCCAGCCGGGACAGCTCCACGCTGTCGCGCGGCGGCGGCTCGCCCGCGATCAGGGCGGCGGCCGCCTCGACCCGGAATTTCGGCTTGCTCGTCCGGGCCGGGGGGCCGCGCCGGAGCCAGGCCAGCTCCTTGCGCATCAGGTTGCGGCGCCGGGCGTCGGTGGCCTCGGCGATCCGCGCCCGTTCCGCCCTGGCCAGCACGTAAGCGGAGTAGCCGCCCTCGTAGGCGTACACGTCGCCGTCGGCGATCTCCCAGGTCCGCTCGGTCACCTCGTCCAGGAACCAGCGGTCGTGGGTCACCACGACGAACGCCCGGCCGTGCTCCCGCAGGTAGCCCGCGAGCCAGCGGATCGCGTCGATGTCGAGGTGGTTGGTCGGCTCGTCGAGCAGCAGCAGGTCGTAGCTGCGCAGCAGCAGCGCGGCCAGCGCGACCCGGCGGCGCTCGCCGCCGGACAGCCGTCCCACATCCGGGCCCGGGTCTATCCCGGGCAGCAGCGCCGCGATGACCGAGCGGCCGCGGGCGTCCGCCGCCCACTCGTGCTCGGGGAGCGTGCCGAACACGACCTCCCGCACCGTGCCGGACAGCTTCTCGGCCTGCGGCAGGTAGCCGAGGCTCAGGTCCCGGGCCCGGGTGGCGCGGCCCGAGTCAAGCCTGCCGCGGCCGGCCAGCACCTCGAGCAGCGTCGTCTTGCCGGCGCCGTTGCGGCCGACGATGCCGATCCGGTCGCCCGCAGCCACGCCGAGGGAGACCTGGCCGAGCAGCACCCTCGGCCCGTAGGCCCGGCTGGCCGCCTCCAGGGTGACGAGCGGGCGGGCCGGGCTCATGTCATGGCCTCCCTCCCGGTGCGTCGCGCCGGAGGCGCGCCGTCAGGCACCTCGCTGGTCGTGCCGGAGGTGCGCCAGGGGCGCGGCGGGAGGCATCCCTTGCCGCCGGGCACCGCTGACGCACGGTCGTGCCGGAGGCGCGCGCGGGAATGCGGCGTCCCGGCGGCTGCGGCGGCGCGGGTGAGCCGTTCGATAGCCGAAAGATTCTCATCCGGCGACCGGGACCGCCACCGCGGCGCCTGCGGCGGGGCCCTGGACCCTGACCACACCGCGGCAGACCCCGGCGCCGGTCAGCGACACCGCGAGCTCCCGCGCCCTGTCCGCGTCCGCGGCCAGGAAGGCGCAGGTGGGGCCGGAACCGGAGACGATCGCGCCGAGCGCGCCGGACTCGCGGCCCGCGGCCAGCGTGCGCCGCAGTTCCGGGCGCAGCGAGACGGCC
>JASHPR010000558.1 GCA_030038015.1 Streptosporangiaceae bacterium | reverse complement strand
CGACATGCCGTTCCGAGAGTTCCCATATCACCCCGTCAGGCGCGGCAGGCGCCGGGCCATCGCCCTCCACGCAAATCTGCGACCTGCGCCGCGCTGGCAGCGTCTGACGGACGGGCGCTACCGGCACCCATGACAGACAGCCTCGGTACCGCGGCACGGTGCATCGTGGTTGGCGGCAGCCTGGTTGGCCTGTCCGCGGCGATCGCCCTGTCCCGGGTGGGATTCCAGGTGACCGTGGCTGAGCGAAGCCCGGCGCCTGCCACGGAGAGTGGCGGCGGGCTCGGCGTCGACGTTCCCCTGCTCCACGAAGCTACCGGTATCGGCGCGGATCCGCCGGTGCTGCACGGCGTTGACCGGGACGGCACCGCGTGGCACCTGCTGCAGGGGTGGCTCGAGGAGCATGCCACCGGCCTGCCGCTGGTAAGCATCCGGCGCGGGACGGAGGTGACCGCTGTGGATCCCGGCGACCCGGAGCGCAGCGCCAAGGTCCACACCGCCCACGGCGATACGTTCAAGGCCGATCTCGTCATCGGCGCCGACGGTGCGCGCAGCACGGTCCGCGGCACGGTGGACCCCCGGCACCCGGACGCCAGCTACGCAGGGGTGCTGCTGTGGCGCACCCTGGCCGATGAACAGGCCATGCCGCGCGGGGTCGCGCTGCCGGCTGCAGGCGAGCCGGCCCGCGAGGTGTACGCCGGGCCTTACCGCCTGGTGACCTACCCGGTCCCCGGGCCGGCCGGCGAGACGGCTGTCGGGCACCGCCGCCTCAACCTGGTCTGGTACGACCCAGAGCAGCGCGAACTTCTGCACGAGGCGGGCCTGCTTGACGGCGAGACCGTGCACGGCAGCCTGGCGCCGGGAGCGCTGCCCGATCCTGTCCGGCAGCGCTTGGCCGACTTCGCGGCCGCGAGGTGGCCGAGCCCCTGGAGCGAGGCGCTGGCGCTGGCGCTGGAAGCCGGGACGGTGTTCGGCACCCCGATCGTCCAGTACAAGCCGGCCCGGCTCGTGTCGGGCCGGGTCGCACTCGCCGGAGACGCCGCGCACGCGGCGAGCCCGATGGTCGGCGGCGGGTTCCGGCAGGGACTTTATGACGTGCTAGCCCTGGCCCAGGCCCTGGCCGGCGCGGGCTCGCCCGGCCAGGTGCCGGGTGCGCTCGGCGTCTATGAGCAGGCCCGCCTCGCTGCGGCGATCCGGCACGTGACCCGCAGCGAGCGGGCGACAGCCGCCTACCTGGCGCTCGCGGCTCGTGGCGAAGACCGATGAGGATCCCGCGGTCCCCACACGGTGCCGGAGACCGCGCTGAACCAGCGGCTGACCGGGCACTGAGCCATGACAAGCGCGGGCGCGGGCGGCTTCACCCGTCCGCCAGGCGCTGCCAAGCTGCGGTGGCCGGCGGATTTCCGTCGACGGCCATGGCCAGTTCGGTGGCGGCGTCCAGGCCGACGATCGGCGTCAGCCAGGCGGTGAGCTGGGCACTGTCCGGCCTGAGAAACTCGTGGGTGCCGTAGAGGTCCTCCGTCCGGTGCGGGCCAGGGAGCAGAATCTTCCACACCGCGGGCCCGCTGCCGTCGGGACCGGTATCGAAGGCCAGAACGCAGCGCACGGCCGCGCTGTCCCGCACCGCATAGCGCGTCTGGTGGCCGATATGGACTCTCTCGACCGTCATGTCGTCATCACCTCATCGGATCGGGGACGCTCAGCGCCGGGATGAACAGCGGCTCTGCCGCCGACGGCAGTGCGCCATGCGGCGATGTCCCGTTGGTCATGACCCCTGCCTTTCGCGCTGCTCCTGTGGCTTACCCACCGCCCCGCGGACCCACCCGGCGTGCGGTCTTCCGGTTGGTACCCCGGCGCGCCTTCCTACTTGGGCGGGCGGCCGCGTCCCGGGCGGGCAGGCGGGATCGGCGACACCGGGTGCCGACGCGGGCCCGGCCCAGGGACGGCCATGCCCGAGTCGCAGATGTGGTGCGGAGCGGGGCGCAAGGCCAGCTGAGGCGGCTGCCGCCGGACTCCGCGGCAGGCGTCACTTGCGCGGTCTCTTGGCTGAGCGCCGCGGAATGCGATCTGATGGGGTAATCAGCTGTCGGCGGATGACAGGGGAACCCAGCCATGACTGACTCGTATGATTCACCCAGGCCGCGCGACTACGCGCTGCAGGAGGAACTTGAATCGCTCCGCGAGCAGGAGCGCGAAGGACACGAGACGCCCAAGGAGCAGCGCCGGGCTGAGCAGCTCGAGCGTCGGCTGCGCGTGGACGAGCACGGCGCCGAGATGCGCGAGCGCCGGGCAGAGGACCGTGAGGCCGACCGGCACAGCGAGGAGGAGCGTGCCCGGCGACGCCACTGACCGCGCGGTTCGCGGCGGGCCGCGGGGCAAATGGATCGCTTCTGGTAGCCGGCCCCCGCTGCCGGCCACGGTAGATGCGCGATGTGATTCGGGTCCTGGCAGCGACGTTGGGCAGCCCAGCGCACCGGACCCAGGGCCCTTATAGGGGAGGAAACGATGGAGACGATAGAGGACCTGCTGGAAAGCCACCCGTTCTTCGCCGGGCTCAGCCCCTACGCTCTGGAACTCATCGCGGGGTGCGCTTCTAACGTGCACTTCGATGAAGGCTCCCGCATCTTCGACCAGGGCGAACCTGCCAACCTCTTTTACGTGATCCGTCACGGGAGGGTCGCCCTGGAGGTGCATTCGCCCGCGAAGGGGCCGCTGATCATCGACTCCATGGAAGGAGGAGAAGTACTCGGGTGGTCGTGGCTGGTCCCGCCCTACCAGTATTTTGCCGCCGCCGTGGCGGTGACGCCGGTCAGCGCGACCGCGCTCGACGGCGCCTGCCTGCGCGATAAGTGCGAGGCCGACTCGGATCTGGGTTATCAGCTACTGAAGCGGGTAACGACGGTGATGTACCGGCGGCTGCAGTCCGCGCGCATCCGGCTGCTTGACCTGTACGGGTAGATGGCGTTCGCCGGCGAGACCATCGCCATCAGTAAGACTCCGCCGGCCGCCGCGATGCCAGATTCAGCCAACGATCAGTAATGCCATGCATACGCTACGAGCGTTGCCTCGCCGGCACCCGGCAGAGGCCCTGCGCTGGCCGCGGGCGGGCGCAGCATCCCCGCCTCCCGTGGGGACAGGGGCTGCCGGGGACCTCTGCGCCGTCAGGGCCAGGACTATGGCCGGTCTATGCCGGTGATGAGCCGGGAGCGGTGCTCTGATCGGCCAGGCGCTCGGGGGCGCTGGCGAGCTGGTCAAGCATCGTGATCACCAGGCCGCCTGTCCAGCCGAGCAGGCCTGCGTAGTCGACCCGCAGCTGAGCCAGGGTGAGCGGGACGGTCCCGCCGTGGCCGACGAGGCGGCGCAGCTCACCGGCCAGCATCGGGGACACCGACCGCTCGAGCTCTGCCGTGACGGTCTCCAGCTGCCGCCCTAGCCGCGCTTCCGCGCCCGTCGGCAGCGTCACCTGGTGCAGCTCCTCGTCGGCCATGTTGAGCAGCGACCACATCCGCAGCACCCGGTCGGGCGCTTCCACCCGGTCGACGCGGCCGGACCCGACGCGGCTGCCCAGAACGATGGCCATACGGGGCGCCACGTGATCGTCGCCAGGCTGCTGCCCGGTTCGTGGCGGTGCTGTGCCGTCCATCGTTCCCTCCCGAGAGCGCACCCTCTCATTTATTCCAGCCTGGCTGCACCGTGCACCCGGGCGGCAGGGACGGAAGTCCTCAGACAGTAGTGCGGCAGTCCTGCGCTTTCGCGCAGACAGTCCCCGCAGGCGCGGCACCCGGCCGGCTGCCCGCGGTTACCGGGACCTTCGGCCCTGAACGGAAGCCCGCGCGCGGGGTACGAGAAGCAGTAAGCGCCCGCCCGCCGGCATCGCGGCCCGCCCGAGGCCCCCGCTGGCCCAGCAGGCCTCATGGCAACCGCCCGCAAATAGCCCACCAGGAACGGGAGGAACGTCCGATGGCTACCGCGCTGCTCGTGCTCGACATGCTGACCGATTTCACCAGCGGCAAGCTCGCCAACCCGGCTGCCAAGCAGATCACCGAGCCGATCGCCGCGCTGGCCCGCGCCGCCCGCGGCCGCGACGACTGGGTGGTCATCTACGGCAACGACGCCCACCGGCCCGGTGACTTCGAGCTCGCCGTCTTCGGGGAGCACGCCATGGCCGGCACCCCCGGAGCCGAGGTCATCGGGGAGCTCGCCCCCCAGCCGGGCGACCTGATCGTCCCCAAGCGCTACTACTCCGCGTTCACCGAGACCGACCTGGACGCCACCTGCCGGGTGCAGGGCATCGACCGGCTGGTGGTGACCGGGCAGCACACCGACTGCTGCTGCCGGCACACCAGCTACGACGCCTTCGCCCGGGGCATCACGGTGGTCGCCGTGAGCGATGCCACCGCCGTCTACGAGCCGTTCGCCGCGGGCCGCTACCAGCAGGCGCAGGATGACGCGCTGCGCTACCTGCGCACCTACTACGGCGCCGAGATCACCAGCACCGCGGACCTGCTGTAGCCGCCGGACGGCGAGCCGGATCGCTGATCAGTCTTCGGTGTCCGGGAAGCCGAACCGGCCGTGCAGCCGGACAAAATTGGCTGACACCAGGAACCGGAGCTGCTTCAGGCCTGCCGGCCGGCGCTCGAAGAGCATGACGTCCTCGTGCCCGCCCGGCCCGACGGGCTGAACCAGCCGGCCGCCGGCCTGCAGCTGGCTGGCCAGCGGCGGCGGCACCTGCGGGAACGCCGCGGAGACCAGGATCGCGTCGTAGGGTGCCCGGGCCGGGTATCCCTGGGTGCCGTCACCGGTGACGACCAGCACGTTGCGGATGCCCTGGGCGCGCAGGCGGAGCCGGGCCTCCGCGGCGAAGTCGGGCCGGATCTCGATGCTGACCACGTGCGCGGCCAGCCGGGACAGCAGCGCCGTCTGGTAGCCGTAGCCGGTCCCGATCTCCAGCACCTGCTCGCCGCCGGACAGGCCCAGCCCGGCGATCATCAGCGCCGACAGCGACGGCTGCGTGGTGACCTGGCCGTGCCCGATCGGCAGCGGCCGGTCCGCATACGCCCGCGCCGCGTACTCGGGGGGAACGAAGGCCGCGCGCGGGGTGGCCGCCATGGCTGCCAGGACACGGTCGTCGGTCACCCCCGCCCGGCGGGCCGCCAGGACGAGGTCGGCCGGCACGTACTCCCGGTCACAGCCTGCCATGAGACCAGGATCCCGCTGGCAGCCAGTCACAAACCAGGCTCCGGCCGCGCCGCGCGCCGATCGCCGGGGCGTCACCGGCCGAGGGCGAGAATGCCACCGGGCTCCAGCCCGATGCGTGACCCGTAAGGGCGGCTGCACTGGTCGAGAGTCGTGGCGAGCCACCGGCTGTCGTCGGCCGCGGCGTGCTGCAGCCGCATCTTCCTGGCCTGCATGGGCACCATGCACAGGGCGGCCAGCTCCCCGGTGCCCGGCTGCAGCGAGGCGAAGTACAGCAGCCGCAGGTCGTCGCGGTACACCTCGTGCCCGCTGATGCCTTCGTAGTCGTCGATGCAGTCGCCGCAGCCATACAGGATGAGCTTGCCCCGGTAGACCTGGACGGGCCGGGGGTGGTGGGAGGAGTGGCCGTGGATCACATCGACGCCGCCGTCGATGAGCCGGCGGGCGAAGCCGGCCTGATCACCGTCCACCTCGTAGCCCCAGTTGGAGCCCCAGTGGATCGAGACCACCGCGATGTCGCCGTTCTGCGTGGCAGCCTGCACCCGGGCGATCACCTGGTCCGCGACCGCGTCGTCCAAGCCGGGCAAGAGGGCGACGCCCGGCCGGCTGGCGGTGGCGGCCCACCGGGGAGGAATGCCGCTGGACGCCGTGCCGCACGAGAAGATCACCATCCTCCGCCCGCCGGGAAGCGAAACGGCTGCCGGCTGCTGGGCCTCGGCGGCGTCACGTCCGGCCCCGGCCGCGGGCAGGCCGGCGCCGGCCAGGGCGCCGAGGGTTTCGGCTAGGCCAGCGGGGCCGAAGTCGAGGACGTGGTTGTTGGCCAGCGCGCAGGCGTCCGGCCGGATGACCGACACGCAGGGCAGGTTGTCCGGGTTCATCCGGTAGTGCACGGCCTTGTCCGGCGCGAAGTCGGCGCTGCGGGTCACGCTGGTCTCCAGGTTGATCACCCGGACGTCTGGCGCCATCTCCTCCAGGACGGGCAGGGCGTCGCCCCAGGGCCAGCTGAAGCCGGAAGGCCGCGGGATCGGGCCGTTGACACGCTCGGCCAGGCAGACGTAAGTCCGGGCATCATCAACGCTGGGTTCCCGCAGTTCCGGGTCGCCCGGATGCGGCAGGATCTGGTCGACGCCGCGCCCGGGCATGACATCCCCGCACAGGAACAGCGTGACCGGCCCGGCCGCCACGGCGATCACCTCTCTCGGCATCTGCAGTACTCCACTGGAGCACAGCCGGGCCACGCTGGACAGGGCCAAAGGCCTCACGCCGCCCAAGGGCCAAAGACCTCACGCCGTCGGTGCAGGTCATCGGCGCCTTGTGCCGGGCAGGCCAGCCGCCAGGCCGTCACCAGGCCAGGCGGCTGATGACGGTCAGCGTGCCGGGCTGCCTGCCACCCCGGCGTTTGCCAGACCGGGCGGCGAGGCGCCGGTCAGGTCCAGGTGCGGCTCGGCCTGGGGTTCGGGCAGCGAGACAGCGCCCGCGGCCGGCGCGGGCTTCGGCCGGCGCGGCTCGCCGGCATCTGCTCCCCCGCCCCGGCCACGGTAGATGAGCAGGCCACTGACCGGGTCCGGCACGGCGTCCAGGGCCGCGCGCACGGCCGGCAGATCGCGGAACTCCTGCCACTGCTGCTCAGTCTCGAAGAGCACCTCGAAGGCCACGCCCCAGGTGCCGGCATGCCAGGAACCGTCGAGGGCGCCGTTCGTCAAGGCAGCCTCGATCAAGACCGAGTCGTGCTGCTCCTGCCACCGGAAAGCCGACGACTCGCCGTGCATCACCTCGATCGACCACCACTCGGCCATAGTCAAGATAGTACGTCTTTTCCGGGAAGCTGTCCTGCCCGGCTGCGCGGCTCTCAGATCACCTGAGCGGCGATCTTGTTGGCCGTTGCGCGGACGGCCGGGCCGAGCCGGGTCACGAGCTCGCTCATCGCAGCGGGAGACCACGGGATCGCGACGTTGACGGCCGCGACGACCTGGCCAGACCGCGACCGTACAGGCGCGGCGATCGACCGCAGGGCGCTCTCGAGTTCCTCGTCGTTGGTGGCGATATCGGTGCGGCGAACCTGCTCGAGCTCTGTGAGCAGCGTGTCCCTGTCCGTCACGGTGCGGGGCCCCCGCTGGACCAGTTCCATCCGGTCCAGGAGCCGGTCGAGGTCGGGGCGCGGCAGATACGCCAGGAGCGCCTTGCCGGTCGCGCTGCAGTAGGAGGGCAGCCGGGAGCCGACGTGCAGGGTGAACTCGAGGTGATGGTAACGGCCTGGCCGCCCCCGGACCCGGTCGATCAAGATTACGTCGGTGTCATCGCGGATGGCCAGGTTCGACGTGTGCCCGGTGCTGTCGGTGAGCTGCCGCAGGTACGGTGCCGCGACCTCACGCAGTTCCAGCGAGCCCAGCATCGAGAATCCCAGGTCCAGGACGCGCGGCCCGAGGCGGTACTTGCGGGTCGAGGCGTCCTGCTCGACGTAGCGGAGTGAGGCGAGCGTGGCGATGTAACGGTGCGTCGTGCTGCGCGTGAGGCCGAGCTCGCGTGCCAGCTCACTGATCCCGAGCGCCGGCCGGTCCGGCCTGAATGCCGACAGGATCGCCAGGCCTCGCTCCAGCGACTGGGACGTTCCCTGGCTGTCGGTCACGCGGCGCATGTCCCAAATATTAAAACTTTATCTTGATAGTTGGACAATCCCTCAGGACGCTCGATCTAGCCATTTCGCGGCACAGCGGGAGGAGTGGACATGGGCTCGCGCAAGCGCAGGAGCAGGCGCAGGCAGCCGCCGGCGCTCACGTAAACGGCGCGGACGCCCGCCGAGCCGTGCGCGGCGCCGACCGGGCTGTCCCTGCCTGACCTGCCCGGGTCAGACACCGCCACCGTGAGCGCGAACGAGGTCGCCGGGAGCGGCTGCCAGGTGGCGATCGAGATCACCGACACCTCGGATCCGCGCGGCGGCCAGCGGGGCGACATCGGCATCGATGTGACCCTGCCCGACGCCTGGAACGGCAACTACATGGCCGAGGGCAACGGGGTCTACTGCAGCCCGGCGAGCTTCGTCACCCTCGCCAGCGACCAGTGGCTGGCGGCCGGGTACGCGATCTCGCAGGACGACTGCGGGCACACCGGGTACCCGAACCCGCTCATCTCGCCGTGGGTC
>JASHPR010000557.1 GCA_030038015.1 Streptosporangiaceae bacterium | reverse complement strand
AGCGGCGGTGGCGCCGGGCTCCTGCCGGGCCAGGGCCACGGCCTGGTGCACGAGGAACTCGGTGCGGCGGCGGGGCACGAACACGCCGGGGCCGACGGCTATCCGCAGGCCGCAGAACTCGGCCCAGCCGACGACGTGCTCGAGCGGCAGCCCGCCCGCCCGCCGGGCGACCATGGCCGCGAGGTCGGCGGGCGTCCGCGCCGCGGCGATGAGGAGGCCGGCCTCCTCCTCGGCGAAGACGCACCCGGCGGCCCGGAGCCTCGCGACGACCTCGGACCGCGTCTCGGGCGACGGGTCAGCTGGCATACGGGCGCCAACACTACCTGAGCCACGGCCGCGCTCCGTTCCCGGCGGGCCCGCGCTCTCTCCCGGGATCATGAACGTGACGCCGCCCGGCCGGCAGGTTCGGTCCCGGGCGGCGTGGCTCCGGGGTCGTAGTCGTAGAGCCAGCCGGTGGCGCGCTCGTAGAGCCGGCCGAAGAGGAGCGGCATGAGCAGGTTGCGGAGCGCGGCGGCGGCCGGCCCGGCGGTCTTGGCATCGCGGTTGGCGGCCGCGGCCCTGGCCATCTTGCCGGCCCGGCCGCGGCGGGCCAGGCCGAAGCGGGCCAGCGCGTCGGCGACCGTGCCGGGCCCGCGAAGCTGGCGGGCCAGTTCCACGGCGTCCTCGATGGCCATCGAGGCCCCCTGGCCGGCCCCGGCCGGGTGCGCGGCGTCGCCGATCAGCACCATGTCGCTGCCGTGCCAGCGGCGCACCGGCGCGAGCACGTGGTGCGCCGTGGCGGCGTGCACCGACCGGGCTGCGCGCAGGATCGCAGCCGCCCACGGCTCGCCGCGGAACAGCGCGGCCAGCTCGCCGGGGCCGACGGAGGCGAGGTCGCCCGGCGGCGTCTCCGCGGGCACCTGGGCCGACCACCAGATCGTGCCGTCCGGCGCGGGCAGGTAGATGAACGCCCCGCGCCGCCCGAAGATCATGTTCCAGGCGCCGGGCCGTTCCCTGCCCAGCCCGGCGGGGACGCCGGACACCCCGGACACGCTGTAGAGCCCGGCGTAGGCCGGCGCCGGGGCGGCCGGGTCCAGGGCACGGCGCGCGGCGGACCAGATCCCGTCCGCCCCGACGACCAGGTCGGCGCACTCGCCCGGGCCGGTCCCGGCGGCGGGCCGGCCGAGGCTGTCCCAGGTCAGCCGCTGCCCGGTGACGATCCTGGTGCCCGCGCGGGCGGCCGCGTCCCGCAGCACCGTGACCAGGTCGGCACGCATCAGCGTGACGCTGTGCAGCGGGTCGCCGGGGCGCCGCCCGCGGGCGACGTCGCCGAGCAGCTTGCCGTTGCCCGCCCACATCCGCTGCCGGGCCACGGCAAACCCGGCCGCCTGCACCTGCGGCAGGCAGCCCAGGGCCGCCAGGCCGCGCAGCCCGTTCGCGGCCAGGCTGAGGAACGACCCGACCGGGCCGGCCGGGTCGTGGTGCGCCTCGTACACCGTGACCTCGGCGCCGCCGGCGGCCAGCGCGATCGCGCTCGCCGCCCCGGCCACGCCGCCGCCTGCTATCACGACCCGCATCCCGGCCTCCCGTTCACCCTGATCTCCGTTATCTGAATCTAAATTCACCGAATCTAGATTCGGCGAATTTTCGTTCAGTATGATGGAGGCTGCCGCGGGCGTCAAGCCGGAGGGAGCTCACATGGGCCTGCGCAAGGAACGGGCCGCCGGCACCGCGGCCGCGCTCAAGGACGCCGCCCGGCGGCAATTCCTCGAGCACGGCTACCTGAACACGAAGATCACCGACATCACCGCGGCGGCCGGGCGCGCCACCGGCTCGTTCTACGATCACTTCGCCAGCAAGGAGGACCTGCTCCAGGCGCTGCTGGCGGATATGCGCGCGCAGGCAAGCGCCGACATCGCGCAGCAGGGGCACCCGCGGGATCACGACCTGACCGACCGGGAACAGCTCCGGGCGCACCTGGCGGTGGCATGGCGGGTGATGCGGGCCAACCTGCCGGTCATGGCGGCGGTGCACGAGTCGTCCATCGCCGCCGGGCTGGCCTCGGGCCAGGCCTGGCAGCGCCTGGCCGAGGACACCGGCATGCTGCGCGAGCACCTGGAGTACCTGCGCGGCCGGGGTCACGACCTGCCGGGAGATCCCGCGCTGGTCGCCGCCGCCATGGGCGGGATGCTGGCCGCGCTCGCGTTCGCGATGCCGCCATCCGGCGCGCCCGGCTACTCCGACGACGAGGTCATCGACACCCTGACGTCCCTGCTCCGCAGCGGCCTCGCCGGGCGGTGAGCGGCCGGCCGGGCGGGCCGCGCCGGGGGAGTGGCAGGATCTGAGCGTGGCCTTCGACGAGCTGGACAAGCGGATCGTCGCGGCGCTTGTCGACGACGCCCGGTCCACGTATGCCGAGGTCGGCGCCCGGGTGGGGCTGTCGGCGCCGGCGGTCAAGCGCCGGGTCGACCGGCTGCGGGCCTCCGGTGCCATCACCGGGTTCTCCGCCCGGGTTGACCCGTCCGCGCTCGGCTGGACGACCGAGGCCTACGTGGAGCTGTTCTGCCGGGGCCGGACGTCGCCGTCGGCGATCGCGGCGGCGGTCGGCAAGCATCCCGAGGTCATCGCGGCCTGCACGGTGACCGGTGAGGCGGACGCGCTGCTGCATATCAGGGCGGCCGACATGCGCCACTTCGAGCAGGTCGTGGAGCGGATCGGCGCCGAGCCCCTGGTGGTGCGCACCCGCAGCGTGATCGTGCTGTCACGGCTGGTGCACCGCCCGGACACGCTGCCGCCCGGCGCCGCGCCCTGAGCCCGGCGCCGCGGCGTCCGCTCCTGCCTGTTTCGCGAGGATCTGGGCTGACCGGCCCATTCCCCGGCCCGTGATCGGCTATGGTCGTCCCCATGTCAGAGCGTGACACCGACTTCCCCGTCAGCACCGAGGATTCCGGGCTCGCTGACACCTCCCGCAGCACCGCCGAGTTCCGTGCGTTCGTCAGCCGCTCGGGCAGTGAGGCAGAGCCGCCATGGAGGATGCGGGCGCCGGGCCGGAAGGTCGCCCTCCTCGCGGGCATCGTCGTCGCGGCGGCGATCGTGCTCGTCGTCATAGCGATCGCCGTCTTGAACGTCTAGCCCGTAGGCCGTGCCGGGCACCGGCCCGGCACCCGTCCATGCTTTCATGACGGTCATGACCGTGCGCACGGCGGAGGAGCGCGAGGAAAGCCACCGGCTGACCGCGTTCGAAGGACTGGCCGCGCTCTCGCTCGACGCGCTCTCCTCGGTCGCGTACGGGCCCCAGGCGATCGTGATCGTCCTGGCCGCGGCCGGCGCCGTGGGCCTGGGATACACGCTCCCGGTGACGATCGCGATCACCATCCTGCTGGCGGTGCTGGTCATTTCCTACCGCCAGGTCATCGAGGCGTTCCCCGGGGGAGGCGGGGCCTACGCGGTGGCCAAGCAGCACCTGGGCAGGCAGGCCAGCCTGGTGGCCGCCGCGTCGCTGATCGTCGATTACATCCTGAACGCGGCCGTCGGGGTGTCCGCCGGCGTCGCGGCGCTGTGGTCCGCGTTCCCTGTGCTGTACGGTGCCCGGGTCTGGCTGTGCCTGGGGGTGCTCGCCCTGATCACCGGCGTCAACCTGTGGGGGGTGGCGGAGTCGGCCAGGGTCTTCATCGGCCCCACGGTCGCCTTCATCCTCGCGATGGCGATCGTGATCTTCGGCGGCCTGCTGCGGTCGCATCCGGCCTACACCCTGGCCGGCAGCCTGCCGAAGGTCACCGCGTCGGTGGGCATCCTGCTGCTGCTGAAGGCGTTCGCCTCCGGCTGCTCGGCGCTGACCGGCGTGGAGGCGATCGCCAACGCCGTTCCCGAGTTCCGCCGGCCCCGGGCCAGGCGCGCGCAGCACACCGAGATGTGGCTGGGGATCCTGCTCGGCGCGATGCTGATCGGCATCTCCGTGCTGATCCGCAAGTTCCACGTCGCGCCGTCGGCGAACGAGACCACGCTGGCGCAGCTGGCGGCGGCGGCCGTCGGGCGCAATATCGTGTTCTACGCCATCCAGCTGATCACCACGGTGCTGCTGGCGCTGGCCGCGAACACCTCGTTCGGCGGCCTGCCGGTCCTGGCCGCCCTGCTGGCCAGGGACAACAACCTGCCGCACCTGTTCGCGCTGCGCGCCGACCGGCAGGTGCACCGGTACGGGATCGTCGTGCTCGCGGTGGTGGCCGCGATCCTGCTGGTGGTGGCCGGGGGAGATACCCAGAAGCTGATCCCGGTCTTCGCGATCGGCGTGTTCGTCGGGTTCACGCTGTCCCAGGGCGGCATGGTCCGGCACTGGCGTTCGGAGCGCAGCGACGGCTGGGTGATGCGTGCCTGCATCAACGGCATCGGCGCGGTGATGACCACCGCCGCCCTGGCCATCGAGCTGGTCAGCAAGTTCACCGAGGGCGCGTGGCTGGTCGTGGTCGTGGTGCCGCTGCTGGTGCTGATGTTCGACCGGATCAACGTCGCCTATCAGCGCATCGGGGACCTGCTGGAGCTCGGCAAGCAGCCCCCGCCGCCGCAGCGGATGAGCTCGCTCGTCGTGGTCCCCGTCGGCGGGATGTCCCGGCTCACGGCGGAGGCGGTCTCGGCGGCGCTGTCCATCGGCGACGAGGTCAGGGCGGTCACGGTCTGCTACGCCGACCCCGACGAGGAGCTGGCGGATGCGGGATTCCGTGACCAGTGGGAGGCCTGGCACCCGAATGTGCCCCTGATCACGCTGCACACCCAGCACCGCTCGCTCGCCCCGCCGATCGTCAAGTACGTGCGCACGCTGGAGGCCGAGGAGGGGTATCAGCGGCTGGTCGTGCTGATCCCCGAGGTCCTGGCGGAGCACTGGTGGCGCTGGATCCTGCACAACCAGCGCGGCTTCATCCTGCAGCGCGCCATCCAGCGGGGCACGGAGAACGTGGTGATCTGCCGGCTGCGCTACCGGCTGTCCCTGGTGGCCAGGCACGAGCCGTCGGCGACGGTGCCGCCGGGCGCCGGCGGGTAGCCGCGGTCAGCGGCGGCCGGCCGCCTCCCCGTCGTCAGGGTCCGGCTGGAAGCGGTACCCCATGCCGGGCTCGGTGAGCAGCCAGCGCGGCCGGGCCGGGTCAGGCTCGAGCTTGCGGCGCAGCTGGGCCATGTACAGCCGGAGATTGCCGGCCGCGTCGCCGTACCCGCGGCCCCATACCTCCCTGAGCAGGTACTGCTGGCCGAGCAGCTTGCCGGGGTGGCGCAGCAGCACCTCCAGCAGGTGCCATTCGGTGGGGGTCAGCCTGATGTCGGCCCCGTGCGGTGCGCCATCCTGCCTGGCCTCCCGGAAGACCCGCTTGGCGGCGAGGTCGACCACGAGATCTCCGAGCCGGAACCGCGGCTTGTCGCCCTCGGCGATCGCGCGCCGGCCGACCGCGCGCATCCGGGCGAGCAGCTCCTCCATGGAGAACGGCTTGGTGACGTAGTCGTCCGCGCCCGCGTCCAGCGCCTCGACCTTGCCGACGGCGTCGGCGCGGCCGGACAGCACGATGATCGGGGCTGCCGTCCACCCGCGCAGCCCCTCGATGACCTCGACGCCCTCCAGGTCAGGCAGGCCGAGATCCAGGATGACCAGGTCGGGCGGGTGCCGCGAGGCCTGCTTCAGGGCCTCGGCCCCGGTGGCCGCCGTGTACACCTGGTACTCGCGCACGCGCAGGTTGATCCGGAGCGCGCGCACGATCTGCGGCTCGTCGTCGACGACGAGGACGGTCTTCACGCCATTACCGTGCCATGGTCACGCGCGATCGGGGGAACCGGCGGCCGAGGCGGCCGAGGGAATCTCCCCGCGCTCGCCCGGCCCGCCGGGGCGTTCCCCGGCCGGCCCCGGCACCGCGGGCAGCGATATCGCCATGGTCAGCCCGCCGCCCGGGGTGTCCTCCGGCTCCATGCTGCCGCCCATCGCCTCGGTCAGGCCCCGGGACAGCGCCAGCCCCAGCCCCACGCCGGTCGTGTTGTCGGTGTCGCCGAGGCGCTGGAACGGCACGAACACCCGGTCCCTGTCGGGCACGGGTATGCCGGGGCCGCGATCGATGATCCGCAGCTCCACCCGGTCCCCCAGCGCGCTCGCGCTCAGCAGCGGCGGCGACCCGGCGGGGGAGTACCGCAGCGCGTTGGCCGTCACGTTGGCGATGACCCGCTCCAGGATCGCCGGGTCGACCTGGACCTCGGGCAGGTCCTGGGGGATCTCCAGCATGACCTCCCTGGCGGCCGGGCCGAGATCGTCGAGCGACCGGGAGACGATCTCCTCCAGGTCGGCGGGCCGCGGGAACACCGAGAGCGCCCCCGCCTGCAGCCTGCTCATGTCCAGCAGGTTGTCGACCAGGTGCGCGAGCCGGTCCAGGGACTCGTCGGCCGTGGCGAGCAGCTCGTCGCGGTCCTCGTTGGCCCACTGCACGTCATGCGAGCGCAGGCTGGTCACCGCGGCCTTCGCCGAGGCGAGGGGCGTGCGCAGGTCATGGCTCACCGCGGCGAGCAGCGCCGTGCGCATCCGGTCGGCCTCGGCGATCGGGCGGGCCGCCTCGGCCGCGGCGGCCAGCCGCTGCTGCTCGAGCGCCGCGGCCGCGTAGGCGGCGAACGCGCCGAGGATCCTGCGGTCGCTGGCGGGCAGGGCACGGCCGCGCAGGGCGAGGC
>JASHPR010000556.1 GCA_030038015.1 Streptosporangiaceae bacterium | reverse complement strand
GGCGGCCGATTCCGCGCAGTCCGCTTACGCCGCCCGGGACGGTCAGGCCGCCGCCGCGCCCGGGCTGTACACCGGAGCGCGGGGGTACCGCAAGGGGAGCCTCCTGGCCGACTGGCTGTCCTCCACCGACCACAAGGTCATCGGTCACCTTTACCTGATCACCGCGTTCGGCTTCTTCCTCGCGGCGGGGCTGATGGCGATGGTCATCCGGGTTCAGCTGATGGGGCCGGACAGCCACGTCGTGTCCGACCAGGTGTACAACGAGCTGTTCACGATGCACGGCATCCTCATGCTGATCTTCTTTGCCACCCCGCTTTTCGTCGGCTTCGCCAACGAGCTGATGCCGCTGCAGATCGGCGCGCCGGACGTCGCGTTCCCCCGGCTGAACCTGCTCAGCTACTACTTCTTCCTCTTCTCGGGGCTGATCATGCTGGCCAGCTTCGTGGCGCCCGGCGGCACCGCGGCGTTCGGCTGGTACGCGTACTCGCCGCTGAACAGTTCGCTGTACTCGCCGGGCGTCGGCAGCGACATGTTCATCATGAGCCTGGCCCTCTCCGGCCTCGGCACGATCCTGGGCGGCGTCAACTTCATCACCACGATCTTCTGCATGCGCGCGCCGGGCATGACCATGTTCCGGATGCCGGTGTTCACCTGGAACGTCCTGGTCACGAGCATGCTGGTGCTGCTGGCGTTCCCGGTGCTCGCCGCCGCGCTGCTGGTGCTGGAGATCGACCGCAAGCTCGGCGCGCAGGTGTTCAGCGCGAACAGCGGCGGCGCGATCCTGTGGCAGCACCTGTTCTGGTTCTTCGGCCACCCCGAGGTGTACATCCTCGCCATCCCGTTCTTCGGCGTGGCGACGGAGATCCTGCCGGTGTTCGCCCGCAAGCCGGTGTTCGGCTACAAGGGCCTGGTCGGCGCGACGATCGGCATCGCCGGGCTGTCCATGACCGTGTGGGCGCACCACATGTTCACCACCGGCGCGGTGCTGCTGCCGTTCTTCTCGTTCATGACCTTCCTGATCGCGGTGCCCACCGGCGTCAAGTTCTTCAACTGGGTCGGCACCATCTGGCGCGGCCAGCTCACGTTCGAGACGCCGATGCTGTTCATCCTCGGCTTCCTGGTGGTCTTCCTGTTCGGCGGGCTCACCGGCGTGATGCTGGCCTCCCCGCCGCTGGACTTCGCGGTCAGCGACAGCTACTTCGTGGTCGCCCACTTCCACTACGTGCTGTTCGGCACCGTGGTGTTCTGCATGTTCGGCGGGTTCTACTTCTGGTGGCCGAAGTGGACCGGGAAGATGCTGGACGACACGCTCGGCAAGTGGCACTTCTGGTCGGTGTTCATCGGGTTCAACATGACGTTCCTGGTGCAGCACTGGCTGGGGATCACCGGCATGCCGCGCCGGGTGGCGAACTACCCGTTCCTGCCGCACCTGGCGACGACGCTGAACGACATCTCGTCGGTCGGCGCGTTCTTCCTCGGCGCGTCGAACTTCATCTTCTTCTACAACGTGTACAAGACCTGGAAGCACGGGGAGCGGGTGACCGTGGATGACCCGTGGGGCTTCGCCAACTCGCTGGAGTGGGCGACGTCCTGCCCGCCGCCGCGGCACAACTTCACCTCGATCCCGCGGATCAGGTCCGAGCGGCCCGCGTTCGACCTGCACTACCCGCACGTCAGGACCGGCCGCGACCGGGAGCTTGAGCAGCAGGCGCCCAGGGCCAGCAGCTAGCCGCCAGGCCATGACGGGCGCGGCGGGCTCCGCCCGGGCAGTCCCGCGATCACGGCCTGGCCGGTCAGACCGCTCCCCATCTCGCCCCGCACCACGAGTACACGCCGAAGGCGGCGTTCCTCACACATAGACCGCGAATGGCATGAGCGCGGGAGCCGGGGCAGCCGCGCCCGGGCAGGGCCCCGCCAGGGTGGGCCGGCGGAGCCGGCCGAGCCCGGGGCCGGCCGTGGCGTCCCGTTCAAAGATCCGCGCGCCAGTGTTGTGTCCATATACTGAGACAGTTTGATCATTATGTGAGACCCGGCTTACCATGGGCCGCATGCCAGACGTCTACACGCACGGTCATCACGAGTCAGTCCTGCGCTCGCACCGCTGGCGCACCGCGGAGAACTCCGCCGCGTACCTGCTGGCCCGGCTCGAGCCGGGCATGCGCGTCCTGGACGTCGGATGCGGCCCCGGCACGATCACCGCAGGCCTGGCCGACCGGGTCCCCGGCGGGCACGTGACCGGCATCGACACCGCGGCCGGCGTGCTCGAGCAAGCCCGTGAGCTGGCCGGGGGCCGGGATAACCTCGATTTCGCGCCCGGCGACGTCTACGCGCTGGACTACCCCGACGGCACCTTCTCCGTGGTGCACGCCCACCAGGTGCTGCAGCACCTGGGCGATCCGGTCGCGGCCCTGCGCGAGATGGGCCGGGTGTGCCGGCCGGGCGGGCTGGTCGCGGCCCGCGACGCCGACTACGGCTCGATGGCCTGGTATCCGGGCATCCCCGCGCTCGACGACTGGCGGGCCCTGTACCAGCGGGTCGCCCGGGGCAACGGCGGCGAGCCGGACGCGGGCCGCCGGCTGCACGCCTGGGCCAGGGAGGCGGGCCTGGCCGGCCTCACCATCTCGACCTCCACCTGGACCTACGCGACGCCTGAGGAACGGGCATGGTGGGGCGGGCTGTGGGCCGACCGCACGTCCGGGTCGCCCTACGCGGACATGGCCGTCGCCCGCGGCTTCGCCGGCCAGGACGACCTGCGGCGTATCGCGGACGGCTGGCGGCGCTGGGCCGAGCACCCGGACGGGTGGTTCACCGTGGTGAACGGGGAGATCCTCTGCCGGGTGAGCTGAGCCGGAATCGCGCCGGCGGGTCTCACGTCCCGGCGGCGTGGAACAGGCGGCCGATCAGGAAGCCGATGGCGGCGGCGCCGAGGCCGATCGCGACCATCTGCAGGCCCTTCCTGCGCCAGTCGCCGACACGGGTCACGGCCTCGTAGGCGCCCACCCCGAACAGCACCACCGCGCTGAGCCCGATCGCCGTGATCAGCGCCGTTCTCCTCGGCAGCCAGACGAACGGCAGCAGCGGGATCATGTGGCCGATGAGCGTGGCGACCGTGATGACAACCGCGCTGCGCAGGATGTCGCGCGTCTGCACCGGCCGCAGGTGCAGTTCCTCGTCCATCATCGTGTCCAGCCAGGTCTCGCGGTTGGCGGTGATGGTGTCGACGACACGGTCCAGCAGGTCGCCGGTGAAGCCTTTGGCCGCGTAGATGTCGCGGATCTCCTGCTGTTCGGCTTCCGGGGTGTCCTCGATCTCGCCCGTTTCGCGGACTCGCTCGGCCTGGTAGTAGTCGCGGTCGGACAACGTTGAGGTGAAACCGACGGCGCCCATCGAGATCGACTCGGTGATGGCGGCGGAGAAGCCCGCCGCGAGCAGCACGGCCTTCGATCCGCCGCCGGCGATGACACCGAGGATGATCCCCAGGATGTTGACCAGGCCATCCTGGCCGCCCAGGATCACGTCCCGCAGCCGGTTGGTCTGATGGCCCTCGCGATGCTCCGGCCCGGCGGCGCCGTGCCCGCCCCCGGCCGCGGCCCGCACGGCACGGCCGAGCCGGGTGAGCCTTCCATGGCCGGCTGCGTCCTGCCCCATCGGATTCCTCCCGTTCATCGGCTGGCGCAGGCGGCGCCATCCTGTCGCGCGGCAGTGCGCCTTGTGATGCGGGTCACAGCCTGGGTTACCACTACGGTGGGATGGTCGTTGCCGCTCTCAGGCCCGGAGCAAGCCGGCCCGAGCGGTGACGTCGACCGCACAGGAGCGCCTCGTGTCGGCAGCTTAGCCCCGCCACCCTGAAGACCCGCGGATCCGGCGTCTGCGCAGCGCGGACCTGGCTGCCCGTGCGCGTGGATATCAGCGGGTGTCATGCAGAGCCGGCGAGCTGGGCTGTCGCCGGCTGTTTGCACCGCTCTCGGGAGCTACAGGCTGATGTGCCGCGCCCGGGGCTGCAGCTGAGAGGCCTCGAAGGCATGGCCCCTCGGCGCGGCGGGGATGGCCTGGCCTGCTGGCACTTCCGTGCAACCAGGCTAAGCGCCATGAGGCGGCAGTGCCGCGGCACGCGGAGCGGGATCATCCTGGCCGGGTGACGACGTGCTGCCGCGTTACCCGGATCATGGCTGCGAGGGCGCCAGGTCAGCCAGGTGCCGCGCCGTGGCCGTGCTGGTGCCAACCCGGACTGACCGAAGGGGGCCCGATGGATAGCGCGCCCGCGGGCCCGATCGTGGTTGGCATCGACGGGTCGTCAGCGTCGGTGGCTGCTCTGCGCTGGGCAGCGAACATGGCGGCGGCCCAGGGGCGGGAGCTGGTGGCCGTAGCGGTCTGGGAGCCGCACCCCATAGCCCCGTACGCGCCGCCGGAGGGCCTGCATCCTGAAGAGCGGGAACGAGCCGAGCGCGTGCTCACGGCAGCGGTACGCGAGGTGGCCGCTGCGGTCCCCGCCGTGAGGGTGCGGCAGGTACCGGCCGCGGGGCTGCCCGCGCGCGTCCTGCTCCGCCAAGCCGAGGGCGCTGAGCTCCTGGTGCTGGGCAGTCACCGGCACGCCACCGCGTACAGCCCGGACCCTGGCCCCGTCGCGCTGGCCTGCCTGCGAGGGGCGCCATGCCCGGTCGTGGTGGTCCGGGAGCGGGACGAGCCGGTGCCCAGCCCGCGGCAGCCGGAGGAGGTGCCGGCGCACGAGCAGGGGGATCAGGGGCCGTCACGGTCTGGGGTGTCCCCAGGGAACACCGCGGCCCCCCGGGCCAGCACCGAGCGGATGGCGGACCGGTGATGGGCGCCGAACGAGAGCGCGTAGCCGGGTTCGGCCGGCTCGAGGAGGGGCTGCGGCAGGCCAGTGACTGGTACCTATGGGGACCCTACGTCAGCGAGCGGCAATGGGGGACCGTCCGCGAGGACTACAGCCCTGATGGCGCTGCCTGGGATTACCTGCCGCACGATGACGCGCGATCGACCGCCTACCGCTGGGGCGAGGATGGCCTGGCCGGCTTCTGCGACGTCGAGCAGCGCCTCTGCATCGGGCTGTCGCTGTGGAACGGCCGTGACCCGATGCTCAAGGAGCGCATCTTCGGGCTGACCAGCGCCGAGGGGAACCACGGCGAGGACGCCAAGGAATGCTGGTGGTACCTCGATGCGGTTCCCAGCCACGCCTGGAACCGCTGGCGTTACCACTACCCGCAGGCCGCGTTTCCCTATGACGACCTCAGGGCAGAGAACGGCCGCCGAGGCAAGCTCGACCCCGAGTACGAGCTCCTGGACACCGGGGCCTTCGACGACGACCGTTACTGGATCGTCGAGGTTCATTACGCCAAGGCGGACCCCGCCGACCTGCTGATGGCAGTCACCGTGACGAATGCAGGCCCGGAGGCCGACGTCCTGCACGTGCTGCCGACGGCGTGGTTCCGCAACACCTGGTCCTGGGATGCGGATGCGGCTAAGCCTGTCCTGCGGGCGGCCGGCGACGCGGTTCGCGTAGAGCACCCGTTCCTTGGCCCCCTGGAGCTGCTGGCGGCCAGCGGGCCAGAGGGCGCCACCCCCGTGCGGCTGTTCTGCGAGAACGAGACCAACGTCGGCCGGCTGTTCGGCGCGGCACCGACCACCCCTTATCCCAAGGACGGGATCAATGACCACGTGATCCACGGCGCGGCCACCGTCAATCCCGAAGGGTCCGGCACCAAGTGCGCGTTCTGGTACAAGCTGAATATCCCGGCCGGCGCAACAGCCGAGCTGCGGCTCCGGCTGCGCGGGTCGCGCCCGGCGGCAGCCGCGGCGCTCGGCGAGGACTTCGAGCGCGTCATGGCCGCCCGGCTGGCCGAGGCCGACGAGTTCTACGCCGAGCTCACCCCGGAAACCGCCAGCGAGGACGAGGCTCTGGTCATGCGGCAGGCGTTCGGCGGGATGCTGTGGTCCAAGCAGTTCTACTGCTACGACGTCGGCCGCTGGCTGGACGGGGATCCGGCCCAGCCGCCGCCCCCCGCGCAGCGCCGGAACGGGCGCAACTCCCGGTGGCGCAACTTCAACGCGTTCGAGATCATGTCCATGCCGGACAAGTGGGAGTACCCCTGGTTCGCCGCCTGGGACCTGGCCTTCCACACCGTTCCCCTGGCCCACCTGGACCCGGCGTTCGCCAAGTACCAGCTGATCCTGGTGTGCCGGGAGTGGTTCCAGAACCCGAGCGGGGCGCTGCCGGCCTATGAGTGGGACTTCGGTGACGTCAACCCGCCGGTGCACGCGTGGGCGGCGCTGCAGGTGTTCGCCATCGACGGCGGCCGTGACCTGGACTTCCTGTCCCGGGTGTTCGACAAGCTGCTGGTCAACTTCACCTGGTGGGTGAACAGGGAGGACGCCGGCGGCAAGAACGTCTTCGAGGGCGGCTTCCTCGGCCTGGACAACATCGGCCCTATCGACCGCTCGCATCTGCCGGCCGGCTACACCCTGGAGCAGTCCGATGCCACCGGCTGGATGGGCTCCTACGCGCTGGCCATGGGCTCGATCGCGGCCATCCTCAACTGGTCCGGCCGGCGGCAGGCCCAGGACCTGGTGCTGAAGTTCCTCGAGCATTCCGCGGGCATCCGCGGCGCCCTGGATGCGCAGGGCCTGTGGGACGACAGCGACGGCATGTTCTACGACCGGCTGATCACCCCGTCCGGCTATGCCGTCCCGGTCAAGACCCGGTCCATGGTCGGTATCATCCCCGCGCTGGGCGCAATTGTGATCGACGGCGCCATGCTGCAGCAGGCGATGACCATGAACAAGACGTTCATGCGGTTCCTGCGGCGTGAGGGCCTCAGCGACATCCAGAAGCTGGCCCAGACCCCGCAGCTGCGCGGCGAGGCGGGCGCCCAGCGGATGCTCCTGTCCGTCGCACGGCCCAGCCAGCTGGAGCGGCTGTTCGCCAAGCTGTTCGACGAGAGCGAGTTCTTGTCCCCGCACGGGCTGCGCGCCGTGTCGGCCTACCACCGCGACCACCCCTACCAGTTCGACGCCGAGGGCTACCAGTCCTCGATCGACTACGAGCCGGCCGAGTCAACCACGCCGATGTTCGGCGGCAACTCCAACTGGCGCGGCCCGGTCTGGATGCCGGTCAACTACCTGGTGGTCGAGGCGCTGGAGCGCTACCAGCGGTTCTACGGCGACGACCTGGAGCTGGAGTACCCGACCGGGTCGGCCCAGCGGCTCACCCTCGACCAGATCGTCGCCGACCTGCGGGACCGGCTGATCTCGTTGTTCGTCAAGGACAGCAACGGGCGCCGGGCCTGCTTCGGCGGGACCGAGAAGATGCAGACCGACCCCGCCTGGCACGACAACGTGATCTTCAGCGAGTACTTCCACGGCGACAACGGCGCCGCGATCGGCGCCTTCCACCAGACCGGGTGGACCGGCCTGATCGCCGACGTGATCTTGCGCCGCCACGGCGCGGTCCAATCCATCGGCGACGTCGCGCGTGACCAGAGCAGGAAGGCGCAGCTGAGCAGGGAGGCGCAGCAATGACGAACATGCAGACCACTGCGGCCGGCGCGGTCCCCGCCGCCCGGGTCGCTCCGGATGGGGGTACCGCCGCCCTCCCCGGCACGCCGTTCCCGCTTGGCGCCACGCCCGGCGAGCAGCTCGGCGTCGCGGGGACGAACTTCGCGATCGCCTCGTCCGTCGCCGACAGAGTCACGTTGTGCCTGTTCGACAAGACAGGCGCGGAAACCCAGATCCCGGTCCGCGACAACGACGCCGATGTCTGGCACGCATTCGTGCCGGGCGTCGGCCCGGGGCAGGCCTACGGCTACCGGGTCGGCGGCCCCTGGGACCCGGCCCGCGGCCTGCGGTGCAATCCGGCCAAGCTGCTGCTCGACCCGTACGCCAGGGCGATCAGCGGATCGGTGTCGTTCGGGCCCGAGGTGCTCGGCCAGGACGAAACAGACCCGGCCAGGCCCAGCACCCTGGACTCCGCCGGGCACACGCAACGCAGCCTGGTCATGGACCCGCAGTACCGCTGGCAGGACGCCCGCCGACCCTGGTACCGCTACGCGGACACGGTCATCTACGAGATCCACGTCAAGGGCTTCACCATGCGCCACCCGGGCATCCCGCCCGAGCTGCGCGGGACCTACGCTGGCCTGGCCCACGAGGCCGCCATCGCGTACCTGACCGGCCTGGGCGTCACCACCGTCGAGCTGCTGCCGGTGCACCAGAACGTGCCCGAGTCGTTCCTGCTCGGCCGGGGCCTGACGAACTACTGGGGCTACAACACGATCGGCTACTTCGCGCCGCACAACGGCTACTCCGCCGCCGTCCGGGCCGGCCGGGCAGGCGGCCAGGTCGCCGAGTTCAAGGCGATGGTGGACGCGCTGCACCGGGCCGGCCTGGAAGTGGTCCTCGACGTGGTGTTCAACCACACCGCCGAGGCCGGCCCGGACGGTCCCGCGCTGTGCTTCCGCGGAATCGACAACACCGCCTACTACCGGACCGAGCCCGGCGATCCAGGCGTCTACATCGACACAACCGGCTGCGGCAATTCGCTGAACGCCGGCGATCCGATCACGCTGCAGCTGATGCTGGACTCGCTGCGGTACTGGATCACCGAGATGCACGCCGACGGGTTCCGGTTCGACCTGGCCCCGACGCTGGCCCGGCAGGAGGGCGGCTATGACAAGGTCTCGGCCTTCCTGGACATGGTCTCGCAGGACCCGGTGGTGTCGCCGGCCAAGCTGGTCGCCGAGCCGTGGGACGTCGGCCAGATGGACAGCTACGACCTGGGCCGGTTCCCGCCGCTGTGGCGGGAGTGGAACGGCAAGTACCGGGACACGATGCGCGACTTCTGGCGCAGCACGCCGGTCGGCATCGGCGAGTTCGCCACCCGCTTCGCCGGGTCCTCCGACCTGTACGGCACCACCGGGC
>JASHPR010000555.1 GCA_030038015.1 Streptosporangiaceae bacterium | reverse complement strand
AGAGCCTGCTTGAAAACTGGGCCCGGGCGTCTGGCTCACCTGGCACGCCGAAGTGCCCGTCCGCTCCCGGGCGCCCATGGATCGGGCCGTCTGTTTTCCGGGGCGTTGATCGCCGAGCGCAGCCAGCGGTCAGACAGCGGCTCGTCGTCGAATCGCGGAATGACATGCATATGGGGATGCAGGACACCGCCCTGGTTCCAGCCAAGCAGATAGCCGTCTGGGGCCAGCAGATCGTGCAGCGCCATCCTTGCCCGGAGCAATAGATCCCGGGTGTCGGCCCACTCCGCGGGAGTCAGCTCGAAGACCGAAGTCCGGTGGGCGATGGGCACGATTGCCCCGGAGCCGGGCAGGACGCCCTCCGCCAGCCCGGCTCGGGCCCGGATGGCCGGGTCCCGGGTCGAGGCGAATATGCAGTGGGGAGTCTCGATGAAGATCTCGGCCTGCCTCATCCAGCTTTGATCACAGAACACGCAGCCTTCGCTCATGCAGTGCCTCCACATCCCGGAGCGCGGACAGCTTCCCGTCCGCACGGGTGGTCAGCCAGCGGAACGCTGGCGACGGTACATGACGCTTTACCTGTATCGGCTGTCATCTGCCAGGACCATGAGACCGGGGGTTGCCACCGCCTAGGGGCCCCTTACGGCTGCTGTTGCCTTCTCCGGACTATCGATCATGAAGTTTCCGGCAGGCGGCGGCTGCCCTGCGGCCGGGCCGCGGGCGGGCGAGGCGGCGGGTCATGACGATGATCATGGCCCAGTAGATGTAGGCCTGGTGATGGGCGGGCAGCCGCTCGTAGTCCCTGACGGTCCGCCGGTGCCGGGTGATCCAGGCCAGCGTCCGCTCAACGACCCAGCGGCGCGGCAGCACCTTGAACGTGTGCAGGTCATCAGGCCGTTTCACGATCTCCAGGGTGAGCTTCAGCGCCGTCCTGGACCAGGTGACGAGCTTGCCGGCGTAGCCGCCGCCGACCCAGGCGAGCCGGACCCTGGGGAACGCCTTCTTCAGGTTCCACAGCAGCGGCTTGGCGGCGTCCCGGTCCTGGACGGACGCGGCGGTGACCAGGACGGTGAGCAGCAGGCCCGTGACGTCGACAGCGATGTGCCGCTTGCGGCCGTTGACCTTCTTCCCGGCGTCGTAGCCGCGGCTGGAGCGGGCGACCTCCTCGGCGGCCTTCACCGACTGGGAGTCGATGATCGCCGCGGTCGGCGCGGCCTTGCGGCCGGCCACCTGGCGGACCCGCTCGCGCAGCCGGTCATGGATGGCCTCGGCGGATCCGCCGGCCTGCCATCTGGCGGCCCAGTAGTAGACGGTCCAGGCGGGCGGGAAGTCCGCGGGCAGCGCCCGCCAGACCGGGCCGTTGTGCGTGAGGTAGCGGATGCCGTCGACGATGTCGCGCATGCAGTACGACGACGGGCGGCCGCCCTTGCCCGCCAGCCAGGCCGGACATGGCAGCAACGGCTCGCACACCGCCCACTCGGCATCGCTCATGTCCGAGGGATAGCGGCGCCGGCGCCTGCTGCGGCTGACCCCGCCGAGGCAGCACCGGCAGGCCACGGGCAGCGGCGCCTGATCATCCTCACCGGACTGGACAGCAGCAGGCGCGGCACGGTACAACGGCACGCAAGGCACCTGGCATCGCGCTGGATTCGACACCCATGCGATTACCAGGAGCCTCTGCTGTCCCAGCGGCGACACGCCGGACGCGCCACCGGAAGATCACGAAACGTTACGGTCTACGGCCTCTGCCGGTTTTCGAGCAGGCTCTTAGAGGATGACCTGGTGACGGTGTGGCGGGATGACCTCGGGTACCCGGTCGAGCTGCCCGGCCCGGCCCGGCGGGTGGTGTCGCTGGTGCCGTCGCTGACCGAGGCGGTGGCGGTGTCGGCACCGGGCCGGCTGGTGGGGGCCACCGACTGGTGCACCCAGCCGGCCGGCCTGGCGGTGACCCGGGTCCGCGGCACCAAGAATCCCGACCGGGCCACGATCGTCGCCTTGGCCCCCGACCTGGTGATCGCCAACCGGGAGGAGAACCGGAAGCTGGACGTCACCCGGCTGCGGGACGCGGGCCTGGCCGTGTGGGTGACCGTGATCGAGTCGGTGCCCGAGGCGCTGGCGTCGCTGCGGCGGCTGCTGACCGGGCCGCTGGCCGTGGGGGTGCCAGGCTGGCTGGCGGCTGCGGAGCAGGCCTGGGCCGGGCCCCCGCCAGGGCCGGTGCGCCGGGTTGCGGTGCCCATCTGGCGCGACCCGTGGATGGTGGTCGGCGCGCGCACCTTCACCGGCGACGTGCTGGCGCGGCTCGGCCTGGACAACGTGTTCAGCGCGGGCCCGGGGCGTTATCCCCGCGTGGAGGCGGCGGCGATCCGGGCCGCCGCGCCCGACCTGGTGCTGCTGCCCGACGAGCCCTACCCGTTCGCGGCGGACGACGGGCCGGAGGAATTTCCCGCCCAGCGCGTGGTGCTCATCCCGGGCCGGCTGCTGACCTGGTACGGCCCCTCGCTGGCCACCGCCCGCGCCGATCTGGTCAGCGCCATCGGCCGGGCGTGAGCACGCAGTCGCTGCAGGTTCGCGCGCCGGGCACGCGGTACAGCAGGCAGCAGCTGCGCCGCACGAACTGCCGCCGCAGTTCGCCGGGACCTGACGGAACGAACTCGCCAGCTCCGCGCAACGGCTCCAGCGCCAGGATCTGCACGGTAAGGCGGTGCGCCGCCCCGGCCCGGGCCTGGCCGCTGCCGTCGAGGACGGCTGACGCGCCGGCCAGCGCCGACGCCACGTTGCCGCGCAGCACCTGGCGGGACAGCCGGAACGAGGTCGCGAACGCAGCGGTCAGGGGAGAGGTGATCACGCGGGTCCGTTCGGCTATCAGCCCGGCGGCGTACCGAAGCTGTGCGCCGTCGGCCAGGTCGCCGACTTCGGTGCCGCCCACGGGCCC
>JASHPR010000554.1 GCA_030038015.1 Streptosporangiaceae bacterium | reverse complement strand
CTGGGCCGAGGGGCTGGCCGCGGAGGCGCCGGTTGCGGCGGCTCCCGCGGCGGGCGCGTCCGCGGCCGGCGGATCCGCGGCGGACGGGCCAGGAACGGTCGTGGGCGCTGTCGGGTCGTCGATCCAGCGCGCGTCGTTGAAGATCGCGACGGCGTCCGAGGCCGCTCGGGCATCCCCGTCCTTGGCCAGCTCGGCATCCAGATAGCGCAGGAAGCTCAGGTTCTGCAGCTCGCTGCCGCCCCCGCCGCCGAACTCCCTGGCCAGGTAGTCGCCGACGGCGACGGTGTCGACCGGGCTCCACGGAGCCGGCCGGTACGGCCCGCTCATCCCGAGGGCCTCGCCGAGCACGAAGAACTCGTATGGCACCTCCGCCTGTTCGCTGGCCGCGGTGGCGTAGGCCGACGCCTCGTAGGCGTTGATCCCGGCCGAGAACGCCGCGAGCGCGCTGCGGGTCGCCGCCGGCAGGCTCAGGTACTGCGTTCGCAGCTCCGCCGGGGTGTAGAAGAACGTGCGGACGTCCTCATCCTGGGCCAGCTCGGCGGGCCCGAAGATTCCCGACAGCGTGCCCTCGACGGCCCTCCTGGTCAGCTCGAGCTGCACCATGCGGTCGGCCGCCTGGGCCCATCCGTCCCCGAACCAGACCCCGGCCATGGAACCGGCGTAGACGCTCGGCACCCCGTAGGAGCTCCTGGTGATCACCGCGCTGAGCGATCCCTGGCCGACCCGCTGCCCGGCCGCCGGCGGAGGCGACCCGGGATCGGCGGCCCGGCCCGGCGCGGCCGCGGCGGGACCCGCGGGAATCACCGCGACGGCCGCCGCGAGCGCCGCCGCGACGATGACGATCAGACGCGCACCCCCACCGTGACGCCAGGACTTCACGCGACTCACCTCCGCGACAGCGCTACCGGGCGGCGCCCGGCGCCGCGAGGCAAACGGTGCTGCAATATCGGCCCATCGAGTTCTATTTACTGCATGGCACGAATATCCAGACAGTGACGGAACGTAGACCTCGGCGTTGGCGGTGTCAACGGTGCAGCGGGTGGCTGCGTGCGGGTCAGAACCTGGGCCGGACGCCGGCGGCCACTTCCTCCGGGCTCAGGTCGATCAGCGCCTCGGCGTACAGGCGCTCGAAGCAGGTGGCGTCGCTGCGGTACACCGGGTCCGGGTTGGACCGGCTGATCACTTTGAGCACGACCTGGTGTCCGTGCTCGCGGGCCCGCGGCCCGCCGCCGATCACGGCGAAGTTGAACGAGGCCAGGTTCCAGTCCCGGTAGGCGGCCAGCACCCGGGACAGCCCCTGGCCCAGCGCCCGGGTGTCCTGCTCGGTCAGGTCGGTCACGTCGGCGGCGCCGGTGACCACGGCCCAGACCTCGTGGAACCCGCCCGGCGCGAACGGGGTCAGCCAGGCCACCCGGCCGGTGTGCCCCACCCATCGGGGGCCTCCGGCCTCCTGGTCGACCAGGGCCGTCCAGTACGATCCGTTCTCCTCCTGCCACGCCTGGCCCTGCCCGACCAGGAAGCGCTGGCTGGTCAGGCCGCACGCGTCGTGCGTCGATTGCACGTGGGGATGAATCAGGGAGGAGCCGGAAGGCGGCAGGTAGTTCGCGTTGACCGAGCTCCAGGCCGCCGCCGGGTCCAGGTGCCGCACCGCCCGGGCGTGCCGGACCATGGCCGTCAGGGTGTCCCCCACCAAGGACGGCGTCAGCTCGTCCAGGTCAAGGAAGTGCCGCCCGGGATCGTAGATGCCGACGGCGCTGTGCGTCGCGTACGCCAGGATGTTGGGCACCACCACCGCCCGGCCCTCGCGGATGCGGCCTTCGGCCGTGAGCTCGGCGGGAAACGGGACGGTGGCCGTCTCCAGGTGCTCGCTGTCGAATGGGCAGAACGCGGGCTTCGCCGTCAGCCCGGCCAGGTCTGTGCGGGTCGCCGGCTGGAGCTTCACCCCGGTCAGGATCCGGGCGCTGGCCCCGGTTAACGGGTCCCGCCGCCAGCGCAGCCGCACACGGGTCCACGCACCGCCCGCGGCCAGGTCGGGCACCTGGGCATGCAGGTCCCGCTCCTCGAATTCGATCTTCGCCACGCCACGAGCCTAGACGCGATTCCCGGGTAACCCCAGCCTGTCTGACTCCAAAGGGGACCGAGCGCATGGGGCACGAGGTGCCGGCGTGCGCGGCTGTCAAGTCCCGGCACCTGGGCGGGAGCCCCGTGCCGCCGTCTTCTCCTCAGCGGAGGACGGCCCGCGTGGCACGCCCGCCGAGCCGGCGCCGTAACCGGGGCATCCGCGCCGTCAGCCGGTCTCCTCGGGCCGATGCGTACCGCGCGACCTTTCCGCCATCAGGCCCCAGTATTTTCTCAGTGCCGATGCCCGCATTTGCTGCCAGGGAGCGTCTGCCCTGCCAAGTCTCCTGGATGCCGACTGCTGATTCCGGCAGAAGGGCTCGCTTAGTTCCACCCGATACGACGGCCCGCCGAATGGCGGATAGGGGCAGAGCCTGAATGGGCAGTCATCCTTGCAGTTGCTTCCCGGCACGCCGGAGTCATCAGGTCCGACCGGCTGCGCGGGATTGAGGAACGACCGGTTATCAGTGATGCAGGGCGGCAGATCCGGGCGATTGGTGTAGCCGAGCCGGCGATCATGATCCTCTGGCCGGTCTCCCCGCTCGGCGAGGTTCAACAGCACCAGGACGTCCGCCACGAGCCGCCGCGCACGGGGATCAAGCACGCTCCACCCCGTTGACGGCGGGATCCACAGATTGTGCTTCCGGCGTGTCCGATCCCCCTCCGCGTGCGAGCCGACAATGCCCGTGATGCCGCTCTCATCGATCCAGATGTACTTTTCCGGGCGTTGCTCCTGCAACGCGAGAACGACAAGCCTGCCGGCTTCCGCTACGAACGGGTGGCGCGACGCCGCGTTCGGCCGGTTACCGTCGGTCGCCTCGCTGCCGGCAACGGCAAGCCATTGCCGCACGGTGGCCTCCGGCTGGGAGCCGTGGCCACCCCGCACTCGCTCCGCGCTTTCGTCGTCGCGCAGATTCCAGAGGCATAGCGCGTGAAGAAGCGTGAGGTGGGTGAACCAGAAACGCGATCGCTTGAGCATTTCCATCGTCTGGTCGGCCAGCCAGGCCCGGGTCTCGGCATCGGCGCCTGGGTAATGCCGCTGACGGTTCGCCGCATATTTGAAGCCCTGTGCAAGTGCTATCTCAAGTGAAACCGGCAGCAGAGCATTTCCGGCCCGGGGAAAATCACTCCCCAGGCGTCTCATCCATCCGTTGAGTACGTTCTCCGGTGACTGATCAGCTGCTGGCGGCTCGTCAGGGCCGGTGCCGTAGCTGTTCCGGGCCTGGTCACCTGGCCGGCCGGACACGGACCCGGCGAGCAGCGGTGCCAGCCAGGCACAGAGGACTTCTTCCCGCCACCTTCGCTGGGCCTCTTCGTCCGGCAGTCGCGCCGTCTGCTCAACGGGCTCGTCCAGCCTGCTTTGCACCTTGGAGAATGTTCCCCGGAGGCAAGCGAAGGCCTCATCGCCGCCGGCGCCTATCTCAAGCGCCACCGCGAGCCTGACAGGATAGCTTTTTTCCTTGATCCCGATCTGGTAGAACTCTTCATACGCGGGAACGTTCCGGGCCGGCGCGGTCACGGCTTGGTCCCCGGCCTGGGTCATCTTCGTGGCCTTGTGCACGGCGCCGCCGAAGCGGCGCGCGCCATGCCTGGCTTCGGCTTGCGGCCTGCCGGATGCGGCGGTGGCGGCCGGCCGATCCGCGCGGCCCTCGCTGGCCAGCTTTTTATTGGCCGACTCATAAGCGGCAATGTGCCGGGCTTCCGCCGCCCAGCGCATGCTATTGGTCGGCCGGCCCTCGGCTTCGTCCCCGGCCTGGGCCATCTTCGCGACCTTACGCACGGCCTCACCGAACCGGCGCACACAGCCAAGCTTTGCTTCCTCGAGCGCCCTGTCGTAGGTCATCGTCGTGGGTGGCCAGCTTTCACGGACCTTATTCGCAATGCCTTCATGCTGCAGGCCACCGTTGGCGCTGTCGATCTCCAGCGCTGCAGCGAAAATGTCAAGCCTCTTGGTCGCCACATCCTGGACATCTGCAGATCGCATCAGGAGGCCGAGAATGAAAGACAGGTCTTCCGCCCACGACGTGACCCGGCCGCCATCATGCGTTTCGCTCTCATTGCGCACCGCCATCGCTTCACGGGCCCTGTTCGAGCAAAAGTACATGACTACTGCGATGAGAAATTCCCTGCCGGGCCTCTGCGCAGCCTGCCTGCAGTACGCGTCATCACGAAGAGCGGCTGACATCATGCGGGAGCCCAGATAAGCCTGTATCAGGCTATGCGGGAACCTCACGCTGTCCCCGCGCAATTCTACGAGCCCAAGCTGCTCTCCCCATGCGGCAGCGACCTGGATGTCCGGGATGAGCCCGCCGAGCTGCTCCCGCAGCAATTGTATTAGGAGCGGATGCGGGATATCACGCGTCAATGTCTGCAGCCCGATCCGCTCCACGCGGCTGTCTTCCGCTACGGGGCTGCCGGTGTTCCGGCGCAGGCCAGCTCTCGCCCGGAGCTTGCCATCGGGGCCGGTGGCACTGTCTGGCGATCTTTCCGCATCCTTCGACGGCGGGCCCAGGAGATGCTCAAACCTGACGTCCACGGAGTCCTGCTTCAGGCCGATGCACGCAAGTGCGGCCGCGCTGTGCAGCGCTATCAATCGGTCCTGATGGCTCATCGCGAGACCCTTGGGGAAATACCCTTGCTCCAGCGCCCAGGCCCAGGCGTCCAGCAGGCGCAGCCGCAGGCTGGTCCGGTCGGCGTCGCGGGTGTCCAGCGTTGCGGCTCCGGAGATCGCTGACGCCCGCTCAAGCAGCCCATTCTTGTAAAGGTCCCGGGTGATCTGGAGGTACAGCGGCTCCTCCGCCACATCCGCGGTTTCTACGATCCAATCCAAGCGCTCTGCGCCCCGGCCCGGCCCGACATCCGCCTGCATGTAACTGAGCGCTGCTTCCTCGCTCAGAGGCTCGAGCTCGATGATCGCTGCCGCCATGTTGCGCAGGGGGTCATGCGGTCGCGACGCGATCACTAACGGCAGCTTCTGCGCGTTCGCCCGCTCGATCGCGAGGCGGATCACGTTGTTTCGCTGGTCGTTGTTGAGAAGGGCTTCCTCAAGACCATCGGCGAGAACGACGATCCGGTCGTCATTGCGGAGCTGGTTCCACGCCCGCTTGCTCTCGCCTTCGTACAGGAGCGACGTGGCTATGCCCGCGGAGAACCTGCTGTTCGCCATCTTGCGGAAATCAAGTTCCGTTTCGCTCTGCGCTTCGCGCAGCATAATCGGCACCGGGATGGCATTCGCGCTCGCCAGGAGCTTCGTTAGCTGGACGAGCACCGCTGTCTTACCTGCGCCGACGCCACCCACAATGATATATGCCTGCCTGGTCTGCCGATCGGCAATATTGTCCATTATGACATAACAGAGCTCATCACGCCCTACCACTCGCTCCAGTATGCTGCCGGCCGTCGGCACAAGCTCACGAGGGTTCTTTCTGGCCTTGCGCCGGTAACCTTTCCGCAGGCGGCCAAGCCGGAAAAACAGGAACGTCGCGGAGGCCAAGGCTATGCTGAGGATCGGAACCGTTATGCCAGACAGGATACCGCAGGACACACTGTCGGTCTGACATCTCTGATCGAGCGGGATATACGTCCAATGCTTGCCGAGTACAATTACCACGAATGCCTGCACGATCAGCGCGGCAAGAAGCAGTGTGCCTAGATACGCGAGCACCTGAGCACCAAATGCGATCCGCCGGCGCCGCCATTTGTGGTGTCCGTTCACGCTCTTGTCCCCCCGGCCATCGGCTGAGCCTTGGCCTCTGCGCCAGGCGCGCCTGCCGCCCGACGGCGCGGGCAATCTTCGGGTCGCCCGGGGAGGCGCTGTGCCCGGCCGCTTTCTGGAATTGGCGAATATCATGACCCATCACCCGCTAACACCCTTGCCCAGCGCCCCTCCTCCAGGCCAGGCCCGGTAAGCCGGCAGGCTCGGCAGCCACCGGGCGGCGGCCGGCTAGCACCAATGCCCGGCGGAATCGGCCTGCACGGTGCTTAGAGCGTGTTATGTGGCTGATCCCGGAGTGTCAGATTGGATTATGAACGGGCATTCGCCGTCAGACAAGCGGCAGCCAAAGACCGAACCTGCCGTGCTGGCCACGTTTCGAAAGGGGCGCACCTTTCCCGGGCGCCGGAGCGCGCAAGGTGGGCGAGGCGGCCCGGCGCGGTAACCACCAGCGTGTCTCCGGTGCGCTCGATCTCGGTCCCGGGCAGGTGGCGTGGCTGGACCGGCTGGAGACCGAGCACGATAACCTGTGGGCCGCGATGTCCTGGCTGGTGGATCACGACCCGCTCGAGCGGGGTCTTCGAACAGAGCCTGCCGCTGTGCCGCCGGGTCAGCGGAAAATGCTGCAGGAACTGCGCGACGACGACCTCGCGGGGGTACGACCGCCTTCAGCACATGCTGACCGCCGCCTTGGTGGATAACTTCCTCGGCCAGGTCCGGCCCAGCCAGGGCGACAAGACGCCGCGGCGCGGCCGTTCACCGACGGCCTGGCCGTGGCCCGCCGCGCGCAGGACCGGATTCCCCTGCTCACCTCGCTTCTATGACATAGGGCTCAGCAGCCAGCGTCAGCTTTCCGGCCATAGCCGGATGCTGCGCCGTGCCGCGTCGAGGATCAGCTGCGCATCGATGCCGGCCCGGGATTCGGCGATGCCGAACGCCGGCCACTCGCAGACGAACTCCAGCGGCCCGGCGGGCGGCAGCGGCCAGGCCCACCACCGGGAGACGAACGAGTGCGGCCCGCCCCCGCCGGCGAACGGGTACAGCACGGGCCCCGCTGGCTCGGCATCGTGGTCCGGCCTGCCGCCGCCGGGGCTGCCGGCGGCCTTGCCGCCGTCGGAGAACTGCAGGCCGAACCGGAACGAGTGCCGGGACGCGGCCAGGTCCTGCGGGCCGCCGGGCAGGTGCTCCTCGGGATGGCCGGCGCTGGGCCGGATCCGCGCGGTCAGGAAGATCTCGATCCCGGCGGAGAAGGCGGACAGCCCGGTGACCGCCACGGCAACCTGGTCGGTTCGCGCGAGCAGCAGGGTGTCGATCGGGACAATGCCGGGAAATTCGGCCTCCGGCGGCTCCCAGGGATGATGCCTGCGCGGGGGCGCCGGCTTGGGTGCCGGCAAGTCATCAAAGAATCCCATGCGGGCAATTATTGGCTCGCGCCGGCCGGCAGGCCATGGGGTAGCACCCACATCCGCAGTGGGCCTAGGTCTACTTGTTGCCGGCAGCGCGGCCCTGTCCGTGCGGACCCAGCCGCCGAGCGGTGCGGGCCGGCTTGTCAGAAGCTGCATGCGTGTCTGGCTACAGCGGGCGCCCCCACGGACCTGCCTGGACGCGCCGCTGCCGGTGGCGAGCCGGGCCCAGTACTTTCACCGGACACCGGCGAGCCCGCGCCGGCGAGCTTTCCGTACCCGCCGCCGATTCGCGTCGGCATGCCGGTTCGTAGCGTCGACGGCTTGACAGTCCAGCACAGCCTGGACGCGCCCGCCAGGTCGCGTCCGGAAACCGGCCGCCACCAGGCGGCCCTCCCCGTCATCGTGGCGGCGGCGTTCATCGCCACGCCCGGCATCTTCACCGTCAACGTCGCCATCCTTTCAATGCAGCGGACCCTGCCTGGGCGGGGCTACTGTTACGGTGCGGTTCAGGCAGCAGAGCCGACTTCGGCGGCCGGGCAGGAGGCAGGCGATGTGCGGCGCCGGTAACCATGCGGACGTACCGCCCGTGGAAGCACTTCCAGCGAGCGCCGAATGGAAGCGTGAGGTGCTCCCGCTCGAGCCGGTCGACGAGCTCTCGGTGCTGACCGTGTGCGACAACACCGTGGACCTGCTGCTGCCGGACGAGGGGCCGGCCAGACGGCTGCCATTGGCCGGCACGGGCCGTGATACGCCGATGCTGCCGGCCCCGGTGCTGCACGAAGGCAAGGGGCCGGACGCCCCGCTGGCCCAGCACGGGTTCTCCGCGCTGGTCGAGATCCGCAAGGGCGGCCAGGCGCACCGGCTGCTGTTCGATACCGGCCTGATACCGGACGGCTGCGTGGAGAACCTGCGCCGGCTGGGCCAAGATCCCGCGGGCATCGAGGCCATCGTCTGCAGCCACGGGCATTTCGACCACACCACCGGGCTGTCCGGCCTCATCGGCCGGCTCGGCCGGGCGGGCCTGCCGGTGCTCATTCACCCTGAGTTCTGGTCCCGGCGGCGGCTGGCCATTCCCGGCCGGGAGCCGTTCGAGCTTCCCACCACCAGCCGCCGTGCCCTGGAACAGGCCGGATTCGACGTCGTCGAGCAGCAGCAGCCCTCGTTCTTGTATGACCGGTCGGTGCTGATCACCGGCGAGGTCGACCGGGTGACCGGCTTCGAGAAGGGATTCGCGATCCACCAGGCCTGGCGCGGCGGCAGCTGGCAGCCCGACCCGCTGATCCTGGATGACCAGGCGCTGATCGCCAACGTCGCGGGACGCGGGCTGGTCATCCTGACGGGCTGCGGGCACGCCGGAGTGATCAATATCTGCCGGTACGCCCAGCGCCTGACCGGCAGCGCGAAGCTGCACGCCGTTATCGGAGGGTTCCATCTCAGTGGCCCGCTGTTCGAGCCGATCATCGCGGACACCGTCAGCGCCCTGGAGCAGCTCGCACCCGACTTCGTCGTCCCCGCTCACTGCACCGGCTGGAAGGCCACCCACGCGATCGCCCGCCGCCTGCCCGCTGCGTTCATCCAGAACAGCGTCGGCACGACCTTCCATCTCACTGCCGCAGCTGCAGCGTAGCGACCACGGCGGGCGCCAGCGGTGCCAATGGCGTCCATATGATCGTTCCGGCGCGGTGCCGGGTCTGAGGTGGTGACCGGCGTTGCGCGGGGGTGACGCCGAGGTTGGTCCGGTCTGGGAAACTGGCGGCGTGGGGCTGGAGTTCAGGAGTGTGCTCCGCTGGTGGATGGGCCCTGAGCGGGCGGCCGCTGGCGGGCTTGAGGATGTCCCACTGAGCGACTGGCCGAGGCTGGCGGTTCGCTGGCTGGCGGCCGGGTTCGACTCGGAACCTTTGCGCCGGCTCGCGGGCCTGCGGTCTTCGGCCCTGCCCCGGAGCCAGCGCGACACGGCCGCCGCGCATCTGATGCCGCAGGCGCTGCGGTCGATCGGCTTCGACGGGCATGCGGGCGCGCCGGTGGGCGGCCTTACCCCGCGGGTCGCCAGGACGCGATGAGAATCGCCGGCGGAGATGGATGAGGCGATCGGGGCTCGGCGGAGAGGGGCCCTGCGGTCCCCGCTGCCAGTCCCGGCCCGGGCGGCGGCGACCTCGGACGGGGCCTCGCCCGGCGGCGGGCAATGATCACGGCAGGATGCCCTGCCCGGCCACGGTCCCGGTGACAAGGCGCCTGCTGGAGATCGTCACGACCGTTCCCGGCCACTCCGGGAGCTTCTGGTCCCGCGACGGGCTTTGTTTTCAACAGCCGCCCAGATCGGCGGATAGCGCGCATCGAGTCCGGGGCCGACCGGTCACAAGCCGTGACGTGACGTCCGGCTGGTCTGGGCGGGTCCGGGGCGTTTTGGCGGTGCCGGGCTCCGCCGCCTCGAAGATGCCGGGCGCTGGCGGGCATGCTCCGGCCGCCTGCCGGGGCTCTCGGTGCCTGCGGTCAGAGGGCCCAGCCCGCCTGCGCTTACCGGGGTGCCTGCGCTTGCGGCCCACCCCGCCGTAGTTGGCCAGTTCGCGGCCTTGCGGCAGGTCGCCAGCGCCGGGCCGCCACTGGTGCAGCTGCACCACACCGGGCTCCACCAGCCCCAGGCCATCGAAGAACCGGCTGACCTCGGCATGGGTGCGCATCGTAACCCGAGCCGCCGCCTGCTGGTTGTAGTCCCGCGACGACCGGGCCATCTGGTCGGCCGCGATGTCGCTCGCCGGGTGCGCGACAGCCAGGTAGCTGCCGGGCGGCACGGGAGCCAGCAGCCCGGCCACGACCGCATGCGGGTCATCCTCATCGGGGATGCAATGCAGCACCCCCAGCAGCATCAGCGCGACCGGCTGGCCGTAGGAAGGCCGCATGACCGCGAACGAGTCGTCGTCAGTCATCGGCATTGCTTTGAGATTGCGGGTCGCCGTGAATCTGATCCGAAAGGGCGTCAACACGCTGTGCCAGTTGATTCACCCGGGAAGCCAGCCGCTCCTCGATGCCGACGATGCGGTTGTCGATGTTGACCATTTGGCCCATGAGGTTAACGATCTGCCAAAGCGCTGCAGCCACGTCAGGCGGGGCCATCACGCGGCCAGAGTCAGGCTTGTCATCCTGAGCCATTAGCGCCTCTCGGTGCCGCGTCCCAGCTTCCGGTCGCTGGCTGACGATCGTGACAACAACAATCTCCGGAGGCTGGTCGGCTCTCCGCCTGGCAGGCTATTTCAACCCTCCATGCTCGGCAACCTCGTACGCCACCCACACGGCTAAGACGGTGACCGCGGTCCAGACCACCTCCCGGCGAACCCTGCGCCCGTTGCGCTCGAGCCGGGCCTTCAGGTCGCGGTGGTCCTGCAGCGACTGACGTAAGCGTTGGAAGATAACCCCGGCCAGAATGGCGAAGAAGCCAACGATCACCACGGTGGCAGCTGTATACACACCCCGGATTCTCGCTGAAGGGGGATGGTCCGTCCAGAGCGGCCAGCACTGGCGCGATACGAGTTTCGGCCGGCCCGGAGCCCGGCATGCTGTGCCCGGAACCTGCCACTATCCCCAACGAGCGCGATGGTGCTGGTTAGACGCGGAAGTTGCCGACACCGACCTGTACCCGCTTCGGCTGTCCTCAGGGCGCGGCCGGTCAGGGCGTCTGTAGTCCCGGTACTAGCGGCAGGCCGGACGCGACGTCCAAGACCACTCGGGTGCCGAGCGGGCGGGCGAGTGTCACGCGGGCGGTCCGGGAAATGCCCATGGCCGGGCAGGGCGCGTTGCCTGCGGAGGGCTGCTCCCACGAGCCGACCACCACCGTGCCGCCGCTCTGGTACCGGTACGCGCCCCAGGCCGCGTCGCATGCGGAGCCTATGAAGCTGAGGGTCAGGGTGCGGCCGTTCCCGGAAACCGCAGTCACCCCGCTTACCCCTGGCGTGTTGCCGCCCGCGGGCGGGATCGGGCCGTACCCGGGCAGGACGACGAGAGTGCTGCGCGCGACGGCGACCTCGCTGACCTTCCAGCCCAGCCCGGCCACCGTGAAACGCCAGGCAGGCACACTGACCAGACCCCGGCTAGTGCGGACGGTCACCACACCCGGCTCCGCGCCGGTCACGGTGAGCTGGCCGCACGCATAGGCACCGCCGCACGGGCGCTCCGCAGCCAGCTCGGCGAACGCAGCCCGGGCGGTCAGCCACGGCAGGCGCAGCGTGGTGCCGTCGGCCCAGCGGACCAGGCCCGGCAACGGCCCGGCGGGCAGGACCCCGGCCAGCCTGAAGTGAATGAGATCCAGTGGGAGCACCTGGCCCGACCGCGTCGCACACGGCCCGCAGGTGGACCACCGGGCGGTCCACCGTGATCGTCAGTTCGGCCATTACCTCCCGGGCACGCGCCTCGAGCACAGCCAGCCCGCCGCAGGCTGATCGCAGCCGGCATGACGATGAACCCCCGAGCCCGCAGACCCATTCTGTCTCGGCGGCTCAGCCTCGGGCCGGAGTCGTGGCAGATCGCATCAGCCAGGAGGGCCGCGCTCAGGTGCCCGGCGTGCCCGAGCGGATGAGCAACCAGGGTGCCTGGCAGCTCGTTACGGGCCGTGTCATTGCCCGGCCGTTCCGCAGCCGTGATGGCGCCATCCCAGGCGTCCCGGACCAGCGGCGAGCCCTCATAGGTTCGGCAGGTAGCTGGCCGCACCCGGCACGGTGTTTGCTGGTCAGCGCACCGAATTCGCGGCCGGCGCGCTGCGGGAGTCAGCAGCACCTCGCTGTCGCGGTCGCAGCCGGCACTGTGCGCATGCTGCCGGTCATCCAGAGAAAGGTGACTTTCGGC
>JASHPR010000553.1 GCA_030038015.1 Streptosporangiaceae bacterium | reverse complement strand
CTGGCCGCCGGCCGGGGCCGGCCACAGCTCCGGGGCCGGCCACAGCTCCAGGGCCGGCCACAGCTCCGGGGTCACGCCCGCGGCCGCCGGGCGGCCGCCGTCCTGACCGTCCCTGGCGGCGTGCGCGGCCTGGTCCGCTGCGCGGCGCTCGGCGTCGTCGGAGTAGCACTCGATCTCCCCGGCGTCGACGCCCTCCGCATCGTCGCCGGGTCCGGCCAGCAGCAGCCGGTACAGCGGGGACCGCGCGGTCAGCTCCTCGTGCGTCCCCGAGTCGACCAGCCGGCCCTCGTCGAGCACCGCGATCCGGTCGGCGAGCTGCAGCGTGGACCGCCGGTGCGCGACCAGCAGCGTGGTCCGCCCGGCCATCACCCGGCGCAGCGTCTCGTAGATCTGCGCCTCGACCCTGGCGTCAATGGCCGACGTCGCGTCGTCCAGGACCAGGATCGCCGGGTCGGTGAGCAGCGCCCTGGCGAGCGCGACCCGCTGGCGCTGCCCGCCGGACAGGGTGAGGCCCTGCTCGCCGATGACGGTGTCGTAGCCGTGCGGCAGGCCGGTGATGAACTCATGCGCCTCGGCCGCCCTGGCCGCGGCGACGACCTGCTCGTCGGTGGCCGCCGGCCGGCCGTAGGCGATGTTGGCCCGCACGGTGTCGGAGAACAGGAAGCTCTCCTCCATCACCAGCCCGATCGAGGCCCGCAGGGAGTCGAGGGTCAGGTCCCTGACGTCGTGCCCGCCGACGCGCACCGCGCCGCCCGCCACGTCGTAGAACCGGGGGAGCAGCAGCGAGATCGTGGACTTGCCCGACCCGGACGTGCCGACCATCGCGACCGTCTCGCCGGGCCGCACCCGCAGCGACAGCCCGCGCAGCACCGGCTCGGACGGCAGGTACCCGAACGTGACGTCGTCCAGCTCGACGTCGGGAATCCCCGGCGGCAGCACGGTTGCGTCCGGCTTTTCGGTCAGCACCGGCCGGGAGTCGATTACCTCGTAGACCCGGATCACGCTGGCCCTGGCCTCCTGGCCGATCGTGATCAGGCTGGTCAGCGCCCTGACCGGGCTGACCATCTGGGCCAGGTAGGCGGAGAACGCAAAGAACGTCCCGATCGAGATCTCGCCCTTGAGCGCCAGCCAGCCGCCGAGCGCGAGCACGCCGACCTGCCCGAACGCGGGCACGGCCTGCAGCCCCGGGTTGAACCGCGCCATCAGCCTGACCGCGCGCACCCGGGAGGCGTAGAGGAAGCCGCTGGCCTGCTCCACGCGCTCGACCTCCTGCTCCTCCTGGCCGAAGCCCTTGACCACGCGCACCCCGGTGACCGCGCCCTCGACCACGCCGGCCACGTTCGCGGCCTGCTGCTGCGCGTCCCAGGTCGCCGGGAACAGCCTGCGCCGGGACGCGACCGAGATGATCCACAGCGCCGGGCCGACCGCGAGCGCGATGAGGGTGAGCACGGGGGAGAGGAACGCCATGATCGCGATGGACAGCACGAACAGGACCGCGTTGCCCAGCAGCATCGGCACCATGCTGAGCAGGCTCTGCACCATGTTCAGGTCGGAGATCGAGCGGCTCACGATCTGGCCGGTGTGCAGCTGGTCCTGGCGCGCGCCGTCCAGCCGCGTGAGCGAGCCGAACAGCTCGGTGCGCAGGTCGTGCTGCACGTCGAGGGACACCCGGCCGCCGAGATAACGGCGCACGTACACGCCGCCGAAGTTGAGCAGCGCCGCGATGATGAGCAGGGTCGCGCCCGGCCAGATCGGCTGCCGGTGGGAGAAGATCGCGTTGTCGACGATGTCCCGCTGGATCAGCGGGATCGCGGCGGTCACCGCGGTGGCCAGCAGCGAGCCGCCCAGGGCCAGCGTCACCCCGCGCGGGTACCGCCAGCAGTACCGGGCCAGCCGGCGCATCCAGGCCCTGCCGTATCCGCTTCCCTCCGGCGCCCCGCCTGCCCTGCCTCGCCTGACCGCCCTCATGCGGGTCCTGCGCCCGCACGCGGCTGACCGGCCGGGGGCGCTGCCAGGCCGGGGGATGGCGTCACGTTCAGGGAGGAACTCCCGGGCGGATCCGGCGCTGCGGCGTGCCTGGCCCGCCTGACCTTATCCATCGCCTCGTTGAGCGCGTCGAGCGCCAGCACCACCTGGTCCGGCTCGGCGGTCTCGGCGAGCAGCTGGTCCAGCCACTGGCCATAGGCCTCGTCCGCGCGGTCCAGCGCGTCCCGGCCGGCGTCGGTCAGGCACAGCCGGACCACGCGCCGGTCGCCGGGCTCGGTCTCGCGCCTCGCGTAGCCCGCGGCGACCAGGCCGTCGGCGATCGCGGTCAGCGTCGGCTTGGCGACCGCAAGCCGCTCGGCCAGCTTCGCGGAACGCTCGCCGCCCGCGCCGGCCAGCTTCAGGATGCGGTACTGCTGCGGGGTCAGGTCGGTGCCGACCCGCTCCAGGGCACGGAACAGCCGCAGCAGGATCATCACCGCCTGCGACGCCCGCTGCGTGCCCGGCCCGCGCGGGTCTGCCTGGCCGTCGCTCACCCTGTCCCGTCCCGTCCGCTCAGCGTTAAGGTACGTCAGTCTTACAGTTCGCCAGCCTAATAAATTCCCGGCGGAACCGCGAAGCAGCGCCCGGGGGCCCCCGCGTCACCCGGAGGATATGGTGCTGCGCCCGGCCGGCACCCGCGCTACCTGGGGATATGGTGGGGAGCTACGAGAGCCGGCGCTACCGGGGGGGGCGTGATCCGAGCTCGTGCAGCCGCTGCAGCCTGAAGATCCCAACCTGATCGGCAAGTACCAGCTGCTTGCCAGGCTCGGCAGCGGCGGCATGGGCCGGGTGTACCTGGGCAGGTCACCCGGCGGCCGGCTGGTGGCGATCAAGCTGGTGCGCCCGGAACTGGCCGAGAGCGCCGAGTTCCGGAAGCGGTTCGCCCGCGAGGTGAACGCGGCGCGGACGGTCGGCGGCATGTACACGGCCACGGTCGTGGACGCCGACCCGGGCGCGCGGGCTCCCTGGCTTGTCACCGCGTACATCGACGGCTCGTCGCTCGCGGACGCGGTGGCCGCGCACGGCCCGCTGCCGGTCACCTCGGTGCTGCATCTGGCGGCCGGCCTGGCCGAGGGGCTGTGCGCCATCCACGCCGCCGGGCTGGTGCACCGCGACCTCAAGCCTTCGAACGTGCTGCTCGCCGGCGACGGGCCGCGGATCATCGACTTCGGCATCTCGCGCGCGATGGATGCGGCCGGGGCGACCGGCACCATGTCCGGCACCGTGCTCGGCTCGCCCGGGTTCATGGCCCCGGAGCAGGCCGAAGGCCACGAGGTGGGACCGCCGAGCGACATCTTCAGCCTCGGCGCGCTGCTCGCCTTCAGCGCTTCCGGCCATGGGCCCTTCGGCGAGGGCAGCACGCCCGCGCTCATCTACCGCGTGGTGCACGGCGAGCCGGACATCGCCGGGCTGCCCGGCGGCATCCGGCCGCTGATCGAGCGCTGCCTCAGCAAGCGGCCGCTGTGGCGGCCCACATCCCAGCAGATCCTCGACGAGCTGGGCACCGCGGCGCCCACGCAGGGGTGGCTGCCCTGGCCGGTGGGCGGCGCCACACCGGGAGCGGCGGCACCCGGGATCGCCGCGCCGCCCGCCG
>JASHPR010000552.1 GCA_030038015.1 Streptosporangiaceae bacterium | reverse complement strand
CAGCTGGGTGTCGAACTGCTGAACCAGGCATTGCGAGAGCGCGGCGACCATGCCGATCTCGCGGAGGGTCGGAACCCCATCGAACATCCTGATCTCGACCGTGCCGAAATCCGGGTGCGGCCGGATGTCCCACCACACCTCTTTGATGCTCCGGATCGTTCCGGCTCGTAGCAGCGTGTCCATGTACTCCTCGAACTCACTCCAGTCCGCGAGCGGTTGCGGTGGCCCCGATGTCGGCAGGCCGCCGAAGATCACCGCCCGGCTCGATGCGAGCCCCGTGTCCTGCCCGCTCCAGAACGGGCTGGACGCAGTCAGCGCCAGGAAGTGCGGCAGGTACGCAGCAAGCGCATTGACGACGGGAATCGCCTTGTTCCCGTCGCGGATACCCACATGGACATGGACCCCGAATGTCTGAATCCTGCGGGCAATCCACTGCAACTGCTCGACGAGTTCGGCATAGCGCTGAATGGGAGCCATCTTTGCATCGCGCCAGTCGCTAACAGGATGCGTTCCGGCACAGGCCAGCATCGTACCGCGACTGCCCGTGATTCGCTCAAGTTGCGCGATTGTCGCAGCGAGATCGTCCTTCGCCTCCGAAACAGTAGTGCAGATCCCCGTGACCACCTCGACCGTTGATTGCATGAGCTCATAACGGATCTTTGGGCTGTCGCCGGCCTTGCTCAGCGCTGGCAGCGCGGCAAGGACCTCCCTGGCGTCCTGCCGCAGCATCCTGCTGCGGCCGTCGATGAGCTGCAGTTCCCACTCGACGCCGAGCGTCGCACCGCGAGATGGGTTCCAGGTGATGGCCACCGTGAGCCTCCATGGGCTGTCTTCCGGGCGCGGGCAGCGCGCCGTGAACTCTGCCGGGGAACGGAGCAGGCCGGAACCGGCCTCAGCCGGCAGCGCCGCCGGCATCGTCAGCGCGGCCGCACCGCGCCGTGCGGCCACACCTGGGGGAGGGCGCCAGCAGCGCCACATAGTCACGAGCCAGCCGCGACCCGTCCGGCACCCGTGCGCGCCGCTTTGCGCCGCCCGAGATCATGATCGCGCCGTCCCGCTCCGCCTGGTCGTCTCCTTACCCATGCCGGGGCATTCCCTACCCATGCGGCCGGCTGGCACATGCCGGGCAGCGGGGCGGGCTCAGTAGGCGTCCGGCGGCTTGTACACACCCCAGACATCGCGGAGAGCGTCACAGACCTCTCCGACGGTGGCGCGAGCGCGCAGCGCCCCGCGGAGCGGGTAGAGCAGGTTCCCGGTGCCGCCCGCCGCCCGCCGGAGGTCATCCATCCGGCGCGTGAACTCCACCCGGTCCCTGGTGTCCCGCAGCACCGCCAGCCGCTCCGCCTGGGCCCGCTCGATCGCGGGATCGACGCGCAGCGGCTGGTACGGCTCCTCCTCGGCGACGGCGAACTTGTTGACGCCGACGACAACCCGCTCCCCGGTGTCGATCTGCCGCGCGACCTGGTAGGCGGACCGCTCGATCTCGGCCTTCTGGAAGCCCTGCTCGATCGCTGCCACCGCGCCGCCGAGTTCCTCGACCTTCGCGATCAGCTCCCCGGCGTCACGTTCAAGGTCATTGGTCATGGACTCGATGGCGTACGATCCCGCGAACGGGTCCGCGGTGGCGGTCAGGTCGGTCTCGTAGGCGAGGACCTGCTGGGTCCGCAGCGCGAGCCGCGCCGCCTTCTCGGTCGGCAGGGCGATCGCCTCGTCGTAGGAGTTCGTGTGCAGCGACTGGGTGCCGCCGAGCACGGCCGCGAGCGCCTGCACGGTGACCCGGGCCAGGTTGACCTCGGGCTGCTGGGCGGTCAGCTGCACCCCGGCGGTCTGCGTGTGGAACCTGAGCATCTGCGACCGGGGATCCGCGGCGCGGAACTCCTCGCGCATGATCCGCGCCCACAGCCGCCGGCCCGCACGGAACTTCGCGACCTCCTCGAGCAGCGTGGTCCGCGCCACGAAGAAGAACGAAACGCGGGGCGCGAACTCGTCGACGGCAAGGCCCGAGGCGATCGCCGCGCGCACGTACTCCTTGGCGTTGGCCAGCGTGAACGCGATCTCCTGGACGGGCGTGGCGCCGGCCTCGGCCATGTGGTAGCCGGAGATCGAGATGGTATTCCACCTGGGAATCTCCTTCCGGCAGTAGGCAAACGTGTCGGCGACGAGCCGGAGCGAGGGCTGCGGCGGGTAGATGTACGTGCCGCGGGCGATGTACTCCTTCAGGATGTCGTTCTGGATCGTGCCGCTCAGCCTGTCCGCTGCCACGCCCTGCTCCTCGGCCACGAGCTGGTAGAGGAGCAGCAGGACCGCGGCGGGCGCGTTGATCGTCATCGACGTGGAGACCGAGTCGAGCGGGATGCCCTGCATCAGCAGCCGCATGTCATCGATCGAGTCGATCGCCACGCCCACCTTGCCCACCTCGCCGCGAGCCTCGGGCGCGTCCGAGTCGTAGCCCATCTGGGTGGGCAGGTCAAAGGCGACCGACAGCCCGGTGGTGCCGGCCTCGATCAGCTGGTGGTAGCGCCGGTTCGAGTCGGCAGCGGTCGAAAAGCCCGCGTACTGCCGCATCGTCCACGCCCGTTTCGTGTACATGCCCGGGTGGACACCCCGGGTGTACGGGTACTCGCCGGGCTCCCCCAGCTCGGTGGCCGGGTCGAACCCGCGCAACGACGCCGGCCCGTAGACCGGCTGGATGGGCACCCCCGACTCCGACATGCGCGTCATAAGCCAAGGTTACGACCGGACGATCTGGCCGGCGCCAGGCCAGCCGGCCGCCCGGCCAGGGTGATCCTCGTCACCCAGCTCCGGGGGAACGGGCTGGCCGGGGGACACCGGCGGCGGCGCGCAGCCGGCCGCCGGCACCGCGCTGCCAGCGAATGGCTCGCCATTTTGGCTCCGGATTCAAATTTTGGCAAAGGCTCGCCGGGGTTTTCCGGTATGCGCCATAGCCCATGATTGTGCCGCGTGTGGGCCGCAGCCCGGGCGGGGAAAGTCACCTTCAGTAACCAGGCCGAGGCAAAGGGCTATTAGAGGCCCAGACCCGGCCAATCGGGGGATGCCGGCGCGGTGCGGCCGGCGTGGCGGGGAATGGGGGGCCTGTCACCGATGAATGCACGCGCCCGGCGGCTGAATGCACGCGTCTGGCGGCTGAATGCACGCGCCCGGCGGCTGAATGCGCGCGCCCGGCGGCTGAATGCGCGCGCCCGGCGGCCGGCGGCCACCCTGGCCGGGGTGGCCGTTTCGCTTGGCCTTGCCACCA
>JASHPR010000551.1 GCA_030038015.1 Streptosporangiaceae bacterium | reverse complement strand
AAGCGCGTCGATCTGCTCGCCCAGGTGGCGGCGCTGCCCGGGGTCCGGCTGGTGGTCGTCGGCGCGGGCCCGGCCGAGGCGGCGGCGCGCCGGGCCATGCCCGGCGCGCTCTTCCTGGGCCCGCGCCATGGGGAGGAGCTCGCCAGGATCTATGCCAGCCTCGACATCTTCGTGCACAGCGGGCCGCACGAGACGTTCGGCCAGACGCTGCAGGAGGCGGCGGCGAGCGGGCTGCCCGTGATCGCGCCGGCCGCGGGCGGGCCGCTCGACCTGGTGAGCGATGGTGCCACCGGGTTCCTCGTGGAGCCGGGCGACCCGGCGGCACTGGCCAGCGCGGTCGCCAGGCTGGCCGCCGATCCGGGGCTGCGGGCCCAGCAGGGCCGCGCGGCCAGGCAGCGCGTGCTCGGCCGGACCTGGTCGGCGGTTGGTGACGAGCTGATCGGGCACTACGAGGCGGTGGTGCAGGCGATGAGCCCCGTCGGGGTCTCGGCATGACGACGTTCGCGGCACTCGGCGACTCGATCACCCTCGGCGTCGGCGACCCGGTACGCCGGGAAGGCGGGCGCGGCGGCCGGGGCCGGGCCTGGCGGGGCTGGGCTGCGCTGCTCGCCGGCGGCCTGCAGGAGCCGCGGCTGCACGTCCTCGCATCGTGCGGGGCCCGGGCGACCGACGTCGAGCGTGACCAGCTGCCCGCCGCGCTGCAGCTGCGCCCGGACATCGCCAGCTTCGTCGTGGGGGTCAACGACACGCTGCGGGCAAGCTTCGACGTCGCCGACGTGGCCGCCGCGGCCGCGCACACCATCGGCGCGCTGCGCGCCGCCGGCGCCGAGGTGCTGACCATGCGGCTGCCCGACCCCGGCCAGATGCTGGGCCTGCCCGGCTCGCTGGCCCGGCCCCTGGCCCGGCGGATGCACGAGGTGAATGCCGTGATGGACGGGCTGGCGGCGCGGTTCGGCACGCTGCACTACGACGCCGCCGGCGACGCTGACGTGAGCGACCCCCGGATGTGGGCCGTGGACCGGCTGCACCCCAGCGAGCGCGGGCACCGGCTGATCGCCTGCCGCTTCCACGACCGGCTCACCGCGGCTGGCCTGCCGACCGGTCCCCGGCCCGATCCCGAGCCGTCCAGCCCGCCGCCGACCCGCCTGGCCGAGATCGGGTGGATGGCGACCAAGGGGACCGCCTGGGTGATGCGCCGCTCCACCGACCTGGTCCCCGGCCTGGTGGCGATGGCGATCAGGGAACGGTGGCGGGGTGAAGAGCCGCCTAGCGCCACCACGGAACGCGCCGCAGCGCGGCCACGCGCTCGGCAGGCCCGGTGATGTCGCGCGCGTGCGCCCCGAGTTCCTGCAGGTGCTCTTGCACCCAGAGCGCGTGCGGGCCGCACGCGATCGGCGGGTCTTCGGCGTCCGCGGCCCCGTCCGCGGCCCCGCCCGCGGGGCTGCCCGCGCCGTCGAGGCCGTGCAGCGCGGGGGCGATGGCAACGGGCACCGGCGCGCCGTGGCCGGGCGGCGGCCCGACCATGGCGGCAACGTCCCGGTAGAAGCCGGCCAGGTCCCCGGTCATGCGCCGGAGCGGCTGCACCGGATCGGGGTGACCGTCCGCCGCCGACGGCGGGCAGTGGGCCCGCAGGCCAGCCAGCGAATGCGCGGTGAGCCTGAGCCGCATGGTGGCCATGACCAGGCTCCACAGGTCCTGCTTTGACGCCCGCTTGGTCCCCTGCTCGGCCAGGAACAGCCGGAGCGCGTCGTCCAGGCGGATCCCGGCGCTGACCGCCGCCACCGCCGTGTCCGGCGCCTGCCGGCGCAGCCCGAGGGACCAGTCCACCGCCTGGGTCAGGTAGGCGGCCCCGGAACGGAACGCGTCGGCGAGGTCGTCGCCCACCACCGAGCTGGCGCCGCGCGGCCAGAACGCCGCGCCGACCACCAGGCTCACCGCGCAGCCGAGGAGGACGTCCTGGACCCGGACCAGGCCCACCCGCCAGCCAGCCGGGACCAGCAGGTTGAACAGCACGATCACGGTGACCGTGAACGCCGCCTGGCCGACCGCGAACGGAGCCGTGCCCGGCGCGTAGGCGGCCACGAGGACGGCGAGCGGCAGGACGGCCCACAAGGCGGTGTACCCGGTGCCGATGGCCAGCATCAGCGCGGCGCCGATCGCGAAGCCCACGACGGTGCCCGCCAGCGCCCGCAGCACGGTCGCGCCCGTGCCCGCGGCGTTCGTGCGGAGCACCGAGAGGGTGCCGAGGACCACCCAGAATCCGTGCTGCACGTCGAGCACGTCGGCGACGGCGACCGCGGCGGCGAGCGCCACCGCCCCCCGAACGCTGTTGCGGAACCACACCGAGCGCATGCTGGCGTGCCGGGTGGCGAGCCGGGCGGCCCCGGCCAGGCCGGCCAGCCGCCCCTCTGCCGGCGGGCCTTCCTGCTCAGCCCCGTACCAGCTGCGGCGCTGGGCGGCGACGGTCTCCGGGTCGGCGCGCCCGGTGGCGATCATGGCGTCGGCGGCCGCGCCACGGGCCGCCACGGCGATCGCCTGCGCGTGTACGGCGTGCTGCGCCGC
>JASHPR010000550.1 GCA_030038015.1 Streptosporangiaceae bacterium | reverse complement strand
CTCGAACTTGCGCCAGATCCGCCCGATGGTGGACTCCGACAGGCCGCTGCGCCTGGCCATCGAGGCTCGCGACCAGTGCGTCGCACCCTTCGGCGTCTCCTCCAGCGTCGCAGCCAGTACCTCGGCGACCTTGTCCAGCAGGATCGACGGCGGCCGGCCCGGCCGGTCCTCGTCCGCCAGGCCGGCCAGGCCCTTCTTGGTGAACCGGCCCCGCCACTTCGTCACCGTCGGCCGCCGACGCGCAGGGTGTGGTCAAGACGTTCGCCACTTCTGCCAGAGGGCGGGCAACGGGCATGGTCATTGGAGCATGCGGCGGCGATCGCGGGTTAGGGCCGGTGCCAGGGGTGAATAGTGAAGCCGATGAGGCGGCGGTAGGGGAGGAGCATTGATGAAGATCACGGGTTTTGAGGTCATCCCGTTCGAGGTGTCCGTGGACCGGTATGGGCTAGGTGAGGCGCTGCCCGGCCATAAGGTCGTCCAGACGCTGACCAGGGTGCTCACCGACGACGGGGCCGAGGGCTGCTATCTCGGTGGTCATTTTCACGGGGACCAGGACGGCTTGCTGCCCGGGGAACAGGCACTGATCACCCAGTTTGCCGGCCCGCTGCTGGCTGGCCGGGATCCGTTCGACCGGGAGTACATCTGGCAGCAGCTGTGGCTGTCGAAGCTGCCCGAGAACGTGGTGAGCGTGATCGATCTGGCGTTGTGGGACCTGGCCGGGCGGGTCACCGGCCTGCCGGTGCACAAGCTGCTCGGCGGCGCCCGCAACCAGGTCAAGGCGTACGCCAGCGGTGTCAACAGCCTGGGCCTGCCTGAGGACTACGCCGCTCACGCGGCCGACTGCCAGCGCCGCGGCTACCGCGCCTACAAGATCCATAACGCCATCTACTGGGACCCTGGCACCCGGCAATTCGCCCCTCCACGGCCCTCGCACATCGAATGGGACATCGAAACCTGCCGCGCGGTGCGGGCCGCCGTCGGTGAGGAGATGGTGCTGATGTATGACCCGTGGGGGACGTACAACACCTACGCCGAGGCGCTGCGGGTCGGCCGGGAGCTTGAGCGGCTCGGGTTCTACTGGTACGAGCAGCCGATGCCGGAATACCGGGTGGATGCCTACGTGCGGCTGGCGGAGGAACTGACCATCCCGATCTGCTCACCCGAGATCGCCGAAGGAGGCCTCTACACCAGGGCCGAATGGATCTTGCGCCGGGCATCGGACATCAGCCGGATCGACGTGCTGCGGGGCGGCATCACCGGTGCCATGAAGACTGCTGCCCTGTGTGAGGCGTTCGGCGTGCGGTGCGAGCTGCACATGAGCGGCTTTGGCAACCTCCAGGTGCTCGGCGCCACCAGCGAGGACGTCTGCGAGTACTACGAGCGCGGCCTGCTGGGGCCGGGCGTGGACTACGACGCGACCCCGCCGTACCTCCAGGCGCCCTGCGACCCGCTCAGCCCCGACGGCTTCGTCACCGTACCCCAGGGGCCCGGCCTGGGCTACCAGCTCCAGTGGGACTACATCAACCAGCACCGCCTGCCCGCAGCTCAAGTCGAGCCGGTCGCGCCCTTGCACCCGCGCTGAGCGATAGGCGCACCGTCCTGCCCAGCGCGGATCGCGGCCAGGGTGAGGCACGGCCGCGCGGCGGATACCGGAGCCAAGTGAAGCGCGACAAGCCGCATCGCATCTGGACGGCCGTGATCACGGTCGAGGGATCCAACCCGATGCCCGCCACCTGGAGCGAGCGGGACCGTCACGGTGACCAGATCATGCAGGCAGCTCACGACGCACTGCGGTTGCTGCGCACCAGCGGCGCTCAGGCCGGGCTCATCGACCTGTTCCAAGACTCCCCGGAGACAGGCGACCAGCATGTCGAGCACAGGACCGTGACCGTCGGCCAGCGCGGCATCGTCGTCTCCCAGAACCTGACAGCCTGATAGCACCATCAAGCCAGAATGAACCTGCGGAAAGCGGCAGCAGCGTGCGCGGAGATGCCCGCCACTGCCTGGTGTTACGCCGCGCAGCAGCGGTGGTGCCTCTTCTTCGGGCCACACCAGCACGGGTCACGTCGTGCTGGCGGCCAGGAGGCCGCCTCCAGCAACACCTCACCGGCGCGCAGCCGTGCCCGGAACGCGGTCCCCGCCACGTCCGGTGGGCCAAGGCCGGCTCGCCCGGCGGCTCAGCGGCGGTCTGGCGGCTGTTGCGGCCGGTTCGCGTAGCTGACGTTGTACGCGATGTTGATCGCCGTGATCGCGATCCAGACCACCAGCAGGCCCATGAACCCCGCCGGGTGCGTGCCAGCTGCGACGGCGATCGCGCTGATCGGGATACCCAGGGCCATGGAGACGATCGCGAGCGCCATCGGGGACCCCGAATGGCCGCGCCGGTCCCGTGCCGACGGCTGCGCCGCTTGCTGTTGCGCGAGCCGCGCGTCCACCCGGGCGTCAATCTCGCGGCCGACCTTGTCCAGGAACGACTCGACCACCGCGTCCCTGTAGGCAGGTCCGAGCTCGTTGTGGGTTTCTGCAGCGGCGCGGATCTCTTCGGGGGACAGCGAGGAACTCACGCGTTTGCTGCCGCTGACCAAAGGTTCGGGCCTGGCCTGCGTGCGCCGCACGTAAAAGCATGGGGCCGGCCGCACAGGCAGGTCATCGACGGGTGGGAAGCCGTCCGGGACGGCGAGGGGTGGCGGGGCGCCATGACCGTCTCGCTGGCCAGGCTGGAACTCCTGGCAAAGGCCGCAGGCCAGCGCAACCAGTAGTGGGCGAGCGACATGATCACCGTTCACGCGCGGCAGACTGCCCCTGGCCCTCCCCGCGGTCGCGCCTCAATGCGGGCCCGAGGCCACGTCGTTGTCAGGCCAGGTGGGCAGCATAGGCTGGCTGCGTGCCGTCGGGTCCGCGGGTTGCCCGGTGGGCCGCCTGGACCGGTGCCGGGTGGCTGGGGTTGCTGTGCTTGCCCGGGACCGCGTGCGTGGCGGTGCTGCTGGGCGCGCCAGGGCTGTTACTGCAAGTGGCTAGCGCGCTGGCCGCTGGCGGAACGGTAGCCTTTGGCATTCAGATCGGCCGGCGGCGCGGCTGGTGGTACCTGCTTATCGCGGCTTTGGCCGGTGCTGCGGTACTGGTCTGCTCGGCAGAGGCGGCATGGGCTGCCACATTCTTCGAGCCCACGGCGGGCGGGTCCGGCGGGTTCCTTGAGATCTTGGCGCCAGTGCTCATCGCCGTGCTGGCAGGCACCTTGGCGCTGGCGGCGCTGGCGGCGCTGCTGGGCGCGGGGGTGCTGCTCGGACTGGCGACGCATGGTCATCCGCGGCTGCGCGGCCTGGCCTCGCTGGGCGCGGTCCTGGCCGTGGTCGGCATTGCCGCCGGGGCGGGCGCGGCGACGAAGGGAGCCGGTAACTATGGCGTGGACGTGACGGCGACGCGCGGCAACGTGACCGGGGTATGGAAGAGTTCCCGCGGCGCCATGCTCAGGCTCGCCCGCGACGGCACGTTCACTGCCAGTGGCCTGCCCGCCGGAATCGGGGACTGGGCTGTCGGCGTGACTCCGGCCTCCGGCCCGGGTACCTGGCAGGTGGGACAGCTCGAGCCCGGCACGCCGCCGGGGGTGATCTTCGACTTCGCCGATGGCAGCCAGGCCGAGCTGCAGCTCGAAACAGACGGATCGTCGCTGGCGATGTATTACGACCTCGGCGACCCGGACGAGGGCTGGAGCGGCCAGTACCGGCTGGTGAAGCAGTGAGCGTGATCGAGCAACGAACCGCCCACACGGCTGACCTTGACGACGATACGAAGACAGCCATCCGTGCCCTGATGGACGCCGCGTTCGGCGGTGTCTCGGATGACACATTCGACAACGTCCTCGGCGGCATGCACGCGCTCGTCTTCGAGGACGGGGAGCTGATCGGGCACGCGAGCGTCGTCCAGCGCCGCCTGCTGCACGGCGGCCGGGCACTGCGGACCGGATACATCGAAGGCGTCGCGGTGCGCTCGGACCGCCGCCGCCTCGGGCATGGCGGCGCGATGATGGCAGTGCTGGAGCGGATCGTCAGGTCCGGCTACCAGCTCGGTGCGCTCGGCGCCAGCCGGGACGGCGCCCGTCTGTACACCTCGCGCGGCTGGCAGCTGTGGCGCGGGCCGTCGTCGGTGCTGTCGCCTGACGGGATCCGCCGCACGCCGGACAAAGACGGCGCGCTGTACGTACTGCCGGTGTTCACTCCGGTCGACGTGACCGGCGAGCTGACCTGCGACTGGCGGCCTGGCTCGGTGTGGTAGCGCGAGGCGCGGCCAGCGCGGACGCTGGACGTGCCAGCGCGGGCAGGCTCGGGACCATTGCGCTTCCGGCTTTGCCGGGCATGCCTGTGCGGGGCACAACCCTCCACGATCATGAAGAGGGGACTGCACCGCCGGGCTGCAGCAGCTTGCTGTGGTCCCAGGAGATGACCCGGACGGGTTCCACCACGTAACCCAGGCGCTTGCGCGCGGTGTGCTCTATGTAGTCGTCGGGCAGGCCGTCGTGCGCCCCGGCCATGACGGCGGCGATGCGCCGCCCGATCTGGAGCACCTCGGCAGGGTCCTCGACCGGCCTGACCACGCCCTGCACCTGCACGCCGCGCAGGTCGAAGTACTCGTCGCCGGTCTCCACCAGGCAGGTGACCCGGGGGTCGCGGGACAGGTTGCGCGCCTTCTGCGACGCACGGTAGGTCCAGAACGTGATCAGGCCGCCCGCCATCGCGTAGTACATCGTGACCAGGTGCGGCGTCCCGTCCCGGTTGATGGTCGCGAGCTGCAGCTTGCGGGATCCTTCCAGGAAGGCGGTCACCTCCGGTGCGGTCATCGCGACCCGGTCGCGCTGCTTCATCGCGCCGCTCCGTAACGTTCAGGATTCTGGCCCTGTCCCCGGGCCGGACCCGGGAACCCGATGGTCTCGGTGGCCAGGGCCAGCGTGTCCTCGCAGGCGAACCCCGGCGAGGGCGGGTCGCTGGCGGCCAGCGGGGCGAGCGCGCTGGCCACCGCGTCGAGCGACCACATGCCGTCGGGCGAGCCGTGCTCGTGCGCCAGGAAGACGGTGCGGACGCGCGGCGGCTCCATCACCGCGGCGACGCCGCCGTGCACGACGAACACCTCGCCGGTGATCCCGGAGCCGGCCGGGCTGGACAGGTAGACCACCAGCGGGGCGACGTGCCTGGGGTCCAGCGGGTCCACGCCGCCCTCAGGCGCGGCACCCATCAGGTCCGCGGTCATGCCGGTGCGGGCGCGGGGGCAGATCGCGTTGGCGCGCACGCCGTAGCGGGCGCAGCTGCGCGCGGTGACCACGGTGAGCGCGGTGATCCCCGCCTTGGCCGCCGCGTAGTTGGGCTGGCCGGCCGAGCCGAGCAGGAACGCCTCGGACGAGGTGTTCACGATCCTGGCGTAGACCGGCCCGCCGGACTGCTTGCTCGCCTCACGCCAGTACGCGGTGGCGTGGCGGGTGGTCACGAAGTGGCCGCGCAGGTGGACCCGGAGCACGAGGTCCCACTCCTCGGGGGACATCGTGAAGACCATCCGGTCCCTGAGCACCCCGGCGTTGTTCACCAGGATGTCCAGGCCGCCGAACCTGGCGACGGCGGTGGACACCAGGTCTTCGCCGGTGGCCCATTCCCCGATGTCGCCCTCGCGGACCACCGCCTCCCCGCCGGCCGCGGCGATCTCCTCGGCGACCTGGTGCACGGCGGGCCCGGGCAGGTCGTTCAGCACCAGCCTGGCGCCCGCCCCGGCCAGCGCGAGCGCCTCGGCCCGGCCAAGGCCGTTGCCGGCGCCGGTCACGATCGCGGTCCTGCCGTCCAGGGTCAGCCCGTCGGCCATGTCGCACCCTCCCTTGGGTCAGTAGCCGGGACCGCTGAGGATCCCGCCGTCGGCAACGAACTCGCTGCCGGTCGAGTAAGACGATTCGTCGGAGGCGAGGAAGGCGACCAGCCGGGAGATCTCGACCGGCTCGGCCATCCGGGGGATCGGCAGCGAGCGCAGGAACGCCTCGCCGTCGGCATGGCCGGGCGCGCTGGCTTGCTCCAGGGTCATCCGGGTCAGCACGCCGCCGGGGTGGACCGAGTTCACCCTGATGCCGAACTGGCCGAGTTCCCGCGCGGCCACCTTGGTCATGCCGCGGATCGCGAACTTGCTGGCGCTGTACGCGGAGAGCCCGGCCGCGCCGGCCAGCCCCTCGATCGAGGAGATGTTCACGATCGACCCCCTGCCCGCGGCCTTCATCGGCTCGATCACCGCCTTCATGCCCAGCCAGCAGCCGACGGCGTTGACCTCAAGGATCCGCCGGAAGTCGGCGAGCGGCATCTCGGCGATGGGGGCGAACTGCAGCACGCCGGCGTTGTTGACGAGCACGTCGAGCTTGCCGAAGGCGTCGGCGGCCAGGGCCACGGCGGCCGCCCAGCCCGCCTCCGACGTGACGTCGTGGTGGATGTACCGGCAGCGCTCGGCGCCCAGACCGCCGGCCACGTGCCGGCCCTGGTCGTCGAGCACGTCGCCGAGGACCACCCGGGCTCCCTCGGCGACGAAGTGCCGCACGTGCGACTTGCCCATCCCCCTGGCGCCGCCGGTGATCAGCGCGACCTTGCCGTCGAGCCTGCCCATCAGCCGCAGCCGCCCAGGGATCCGCCCATGGTCGCGCCCCGCCCCTTCGTCGTCGTGGTCACGCCGCCATTATCGCCGCAGCGGGACAGGCAACCAAGCGCTTGCTCGGCGAACCCGCCCACGGTGCCTTGCCGAACCGAACTGAAACCTGTTCTACTTTAGTACGTCTGCCGCCCGGCAGCGCGCTGCCTGTGATGGTGGGGTGCATCGGACATGATCAGTACGCGAGCAGCGCTGCTCTACGGGCCCGGCGAGGAATACAAGATCGACACGGTCGAGATCGACGAGCCCGGGCCCGGTGAGGTGCTGGTCGAGATCCGGGCCTGCGGGCTGTGCCATTCCGATGAGCACGTGCGGACCGGTGACATGCCGCTGCCGCATTACCCGGTCATCTGCGGCCACGAGGGGGCCGGCGAGGTCGCGCAGGTCGGCCCCGGCGTGACATCCGTGGCGCCGGGAGACCACGTCGCGCTGGCGTTCATCCCGTCCTGCGGCTCCTGCGCCAGCTGCCGCACCGGCCGGGGGTTCCTGTGCGACATGGGGATGAAGCTCTTCGACACCGGCATGATCACCGACGGCCGCATCGCGCACCGGATCTCCGGCGCGCCGGTCGCGCGGTTCGCGCAGCTCGGCGCGTTCGCGGAGCGGCAGCTGGTGGCCGAGTCCTCGGTGGTCAAGGTGGACCCGGAGATCCCGTGGCCGGCGGTCGCCCTGGTGTCGTGCGGGGTGGCCACCGGGTTCGGCTCGGCGGTGAGCCGCGCGGGGGTCCGCGCCGGTGACACCGTGGCGGTCCTCGGGATCGGCGGGGTGGGCATCAGCGCGGTGCAGGGCGCCCGGGTGGCCGGGGCCCGGCGGATCATCGCCGTCGACCCGGTGGAGTTCAAGCGCGAGCAGGCGCTGCGGTTCGGCGCCACCCACGCCTACCCCTCGCTGGACGAGGCCATCGCCGGGGTCGGCCAGCTCACCTGGGGCCAGATGTGCGACTCGGTCATCTGCACGTTCGGCGTGATGCGCGGTGAGCTGCTGGAGCCCGCGCTCACGCTGACGGCCAAGGGCGGCACGTGCGTGGTCACCTCGGTGGCCCCGATGGCCCAGGCCCAGGCCGACGTCAACCTGTTCCTGCTGTCGATGATGAACAAGGAGATCAAGGGCTGCCTGTACGGCTCGGAAAGCCCCCGGGTGCAGATTCCCCGGCTGCTGAACCTCTACCGCGACGGCGTCCTGAAGCTCGACGAGCTGATCACCGAGACCTACCGGCTCGACCAGGTCAACCAGGGGTACGCCGACATCGAGGCCGGGCGGATCCTGCGCGGGGTCCTCACGTTCTGACCGGGCGGCGGCGCGCCGCGGCCCCGCGCCGCCCCGCCGGTCATCCGGCCCGGCCGAGCCGGCGCACCAGGTCCGCCACGTCCGCGCCGGGCGGGGAGACGATCGCGATGACCGGCGTGTCCAGGCCCTGGGCCTGGTACTCGGCAACCCGTTCCCGGCAGGCCTCCGGCGGGCCGTGCACGACAAGGTCGTCGACGAGGTCGTCGCCGATCTTCTCCAGGGTGCCCCTGCGGTCGCCCGCCGCCCACGCCTCCCGCATCGGCCGCATCAGCTCGCCCCGGCCCAGCCAGTCGTGGAACGCGGCGTAGGCGGGCACGGTCAGGTAGGCCGCGATCATCCGCCGCCCGATGGCCCTGGCGGTCCCGGCGTCGGGCGTGGGGCAGACAAAGATCCTCGCCACGAGCTCGGTGCCGGGCCCGGCGGCGGCGCGCACCTTGGGCACGTCGCCGGGCGCGAGCCAGTTCGTGATCGCCGCGTCGGACTCCGCCGCGGCCAGCCTGATCATCTGCGGGCGCAGCGCGGCGAGAGCCAGCGCGGGCGGCGTGGCCGGCGGTGACTCGAGCCGGAACCCGTCTACCGTGAACGTCTCGTACTGCTCGGTGACCTTCTCCCCGGCCAGCGCCTTGCGCAGGAACCGCAGCATGTCCCTGGACCGCTGGTATGGCTTGGCGAACTCGATCCCGTTCCACTGCTCCACGATCACCGGGGACGAGGTGCCGATGCCGAGCACGAAGCGCCCGGGCGCGAGGCCGGCCAGCGTGGCGGCGCTCATGGCCAGCAGGCCGGGCGCGCGCGTGTAGATGGGCACGATGGCGGTGCCCAGCCGCAGGCCGCCCGCCCACTGCGCGGCCAGGGCCAGGGGGGTGAACGCGTCGGCGCCGTTGACCTCGGCCGACCACGCGTCGGTGTAGCCGAGCGCGGGCAGCCCGGCGACGATCTCCCGCTGCTCGGCCAGGGCCAGCCCAGGCAGCGGGAGCGTGATTCCCCAGCGGTCCACGTGCCGTCCTCTCTGCCGCTCTGCCAGGTCTCGGCCAGGTCGGCCATGATCGCATCAGATTCTGCCATCCCGTGGCAGGATGCCGGCATGGCCCCGCAGTCCCCGGACGAGCCGTTCCGGCCGATGTTTGACGACCCTGACCTCGAGGCGGTGTTCGCCAGGGCGTCGCCCGCCGACACGCTCGCCGCCGTGCTCACCGAGGCGCGCATGGTGCTGCCCGAGGTCGACAACCCGCTCGACGCCGAGCTGTGGGGCTCGGACATCGTGGCCGCGCTCGGCTCGGCCGGCGGCCGGGCGGACGAGATCGTGGCGGCCGCCGAGCAGTCGGGAACCCCAGAGGCACTCGCGATCCTCAGGGTGCTCGGCGCGGTCGGCTTCCCGCCGCTGCGCGAGGCGGCCGCGGCCGCCGCCGGCCGGCTGGCCGCGCAGGGCATCGCCGACCCGCCGTGGGCCGGCTCGGTCGGCGCGCCCACCCCCGGCGAGTGCTGGAGCTACGGCGACGCCTCCGGCCGGCAGGAGGCGGTGACCATGAGCTTCTGGTACGGCGACGCCGGGCACGTGGTGTCGGTGCTGCTCGACCGCGATCGGGGCGGCGGCATCAAGAACATCTGGGTCGGCGCGTCCGGCGACCTGCTGGACCGGACCATCCAGATGGCGCGGCGCGACCCAAGGATGATCTTCGAGATGATCACCCAGGCCGACGCGCGGGGCCGGATGGACCGGGCGATCGGCGCGGGGGAGTGCCCGCAGCAGCCCGACGAGGCCAGCAACGTCGCGTCGCGGCGGGCGCTCCTGCACGCGCGGGTGGCCCTGCTGCGGCGCTGAGCCGCCCGGGCGCTGGGCCGCGGGAGCGGCCTCAGGGCAGGCCGATGAAGTCGGCCATCTGCTCGACCGCGTAGCCGAAGAACGCGCCGGCCGGCTCGAGGCTGCCGACGAACTGCCCGAACAGCTCGAAGCTGATCATGCCGAAGAGCTGCGTCCAGGCGATGAGCGCGCGGGCGATCACGCCGCCGTCCACGCCGGGCGCGATGGCGTCGGCGACGCTGGCCGTCTGGCCCGCGAGTTCCGGCGGCAGCGGCCCGGCCGGCGGCTGCGGCGGCCGGCTGCCCGCGGCGGCGTCGGCGAGGATGCCGCCGAGCACCCGCGCGACCCGGATCGCCGACGCCACGGTCACCTGTGGCGCCCGGTAGCCGGGCACCGGCGAGCCGTAGATCAGCGCGTACTCGTGCGGGCTGGCCAGGGCCCAGCTCCTGATCGCGCCGCAGGTTGCGCGCCAGCGGCCGCGGACGTCTGCCGCGGGCAGCCCGGAGCCCGCGCGCTCGGCGGCCTCCCCCAGCGCGTCGTAGGCGTCGATGATCAGCGCGGTCAGCAGCTCGTCCCGGCTGGCGAAGTAGCGGTACAGCGCCGAGGAGACCATGCCGAGCTCCCGCGCCACCGAGCGCAGGGACAGGCCCTGGGCGCCGTGCGCGGCGAGCTGGCGCCTGGCCTCTTCCTTGATCTCCCGGGTGAGCTCGGCCCTGGCCCGCTCCCTGGCCGTCCGGCTGGCGCTGTTTAGCGTGGTCATGCGGGTAAGTCTGCCAGCTGCCAGAGCATCGAACAATAACGAGAGCAATGCTCTTGACAGCCTGGCGGCTTGCGTACACACTGATCTATGTAGAGAGCAGTGCTCACAATCAGAGGAGAATCCGATGTCCGCCAGCCCTTCATCCCGGTACGTGATGCCGGCCACGCCGCTGGGCCGCCGGATCGGCCGCCTGTTCAATTCGGTGGTCGCGGCCTCGACCCGCTCCGGGATCAGCCTGCGGGGCAGCCGGGTGCTGTACGTCCGCGGCCGCAAGAGCGGCGAGTGGCGCAGCACCCCGGTGAACCCGCTCACTTACCAGGGCAACCGGTATCTGGTGTCACCACGCGGTCACACGCAGTGGGTGCGGAACATGCGCGCCGCGGGCGGCGGCGAGCTCCGGCTCGGCCGGCACGTGGAGCGGTTCACCGCCACCGAACTGCCGGACGACGCCAAGCCGGCGCTGCTCCGCGAATACCTGAGGCGCTGGAAGTTCGAGGTCGGGACGTTCTTCGACGGCGTCGGCCCGGACGCGACCGACGAGAAGCTGCGCGAGATCGCGCCCGGCTACCCGGTGTTCCAGATCACCGCCCGTCCCCGGTGAGGGAAGTGACGTGAACGTGACGCCTCGGGCCGCCCTAGCCGGTCAGCGCCAGCGTGGCGCCCGAGGCGTCCACCAGCCTGTGGTACCCCGGCGCCCCGGGAAACCTGGCCAGCGCGCTGCGCACCCGCGCCACCGGGCCGTCCGGCCCGGCCAGGATGGTGCCGTCGGCCCCGGCCGCGACCAGTTCGCCGCCCACGCGCAGCAGCACCGGCCCGTCCCTGCTGGCGGAGATCGCGGTCCTGCCGTGGCGGAGCCCGTCCAGCACCGCGGCGGGCTCGTCGGCCGCGCACTCGACCCACGTCGTGGGCGAGCCGGGCGGCGCGTCGTCGCCGGGCCGGTGCCAGTCGCTGCCGCCGACCGGGATGGCCCCGGGATCCCACGCCAGCCACCAGGCGAGCGGCGTGGTCCAGTGCGGGTCGAGCCAGCTCCAGTGCCAGACCTCGGCCAGCGGGGGGCGCCGGCGCATCGGGATGGTCCAGCTCACGTCGCCGCCGATCGGGTGGTTGACGGACAGCAGGCCGCCCGCCCGCTCCGTGGCCTCCAGCCAGGCGTCGGCGGGCTCGCGGAAGTCGACCCAGCCGATGTCGCCGAGCGCGTTGGCGTGCCCGGCCTGCACCGTCACCTCCTGCCCGGGCACCAGGGTGATCCCGTGCGCCGCCGCGGTGGCGGGCAGCTCGGCGTGGTGGCTGACCGTGTTGTGATCGGTGACCGCGACGAAGTCGAGGCCCTGGCCCACGGAGAACCTGGCCAGCTCGGGGACGGTCATGACGCCGTCGGAGTGCACGGTGTGGGTGTGCAGGTCACCCGCCAGCCAGCGG
>JASHPR010000549.1 GCA_030038015.1 Streptosporangiaceae bacterium | reverse complement strand
CGCGCCCCGCCTTAACGCCCCCGCTTACCCCGCGCCCCGCCTGACCGCCCGCGCCCGCCTGACCGCCCCCAACCAGGAACCGCCGCCAACCCGTGACCGCCCCCAACCCCCGCCTGACCGCCCGCGCCCCCGCTTACCCCGCGCCCGGGCCAGTGCCCGCCAGTGCGCAGGCAGATGAATGTACCGCTGATGGGGTTATAGCCCTACCAGCGGTACATTCATCCGCGGCGATCAAGGCGGATTAGCCGTTTTGTCGGACTGGAGTGCCAGGCTGTCGGCATGGCCACCAGTGGGAGGCTCGACCGGGCAGCGCTCGCGGCGACGCTCAGCGGGCAAGAGCACGTCATCTCGCGGCAGCAGGCCCTTGGCTGCGGCCTGACCACGGATGCCCTGGTTCACCGGATCCGGCCGGGCGGGCCGTGGCAGCGGCTGCTCCCCGGCATCTACCTGGCGCAGACCGGCGTGCCGACCGTGCCCCAGCAGGAGATGGCCGCGCTGCTGCACGCGGGGCCGGACAGCGTGCTGACCGGGCAGGCGGCGCTGCACGCGCTGGGCTTCGCCGCCGCCGCCCAGCGCTTCGACGTGCTCGTGCCCGCGGCGCGGCGGCCAGCCAGCGTGGCCTTCGTCGCGATCCGCCGGACCACCCGCATGCCGCGGCGGGTGATCCGCGAGGGCAGGCGGTGGTACGCCCTGCCGCCCCGGGCGCTGGCCGACGCCGCGCGGTTCATCACCGACCTGGGCGACGTGCGGGCGCTGATCGCCGGCGCCGTGCAGCGGGGCGACTGCCCGCTCCAGGCGCTCGTCCGCGAGCTGGCCGAGGGCCAGCGGCAGAACTCGGCGCGGCTGCGCCGGGTGCTCGGCGAGGTCGCCGCCGGGGTCCGGTCGGCCGCTGAGGGCGACTTCAAGGACCTGATCGAGCGGGCCAGGCTGCCGGTGCCGATGTTCAACGCCCGCCTGTCCGGCGCCGGCGGCAGGTTCATCGCCATCGTCGACGCGTGGTGGCCGGGCGCCGGCGTCGCCGCCGAGGTGGATTCCCGGGAATGGCACCTGAAGCCGGCCGACTGGGAGCGCACCATGGACCGGCACGCCCGGATGAGCAGTCACGGCATCCTCGTGCTGCACTTCACGCCGCGCCAGATCCGGCACAGCCCGTCGGCCGTGGCCGCCACCATCACCAGCACGCTCAGCGCCGGCCACGCCCGGCCGCTGCCGCCGGTATCGGCCCGGCCGGCCACCTGACCGGGCCGGGGACGGCGGGCCCGCCCCCCTAGGGGGTGTGCGATGCCGGTGCGTGCGGTTTGGGCCGCCCGGTGCCCGTAGACTCGCCAGCGTGTGTTCCGCTCCGGCCGTCGAGATCAGCGGCCTGGTCAAGCAGTACGGGCGCACCGTCGCGGTCGCCGGCCTGTCGCTTCGGGCCGAGCGCGCGCAGGTGACGGCGATCCTGGGGCCGAACGGCGCCGGGAAGACCACTACGGTCGAGATCTGCGAGGGCTACCGGCGGCCGGACGACGGCACCGTGCGCGTGCTTGGCCTCGACCCGATCAGGGACGCCAAGGCGCTGCGGCCGAAGGTCGGCGTGATGCTGCAGTCCGGGGGCATCCCGCCGTCCGCGAGACCCGGGGAGTACCTGCAGGTGATGGCGCGCTTCCACGCCAGGCCGATCGGCCCTGAGCTGCTGCTGGACCGGCTGGGCCTCACCGGCTGCGCCCGGACGCCGTTCCGGCGGCTGTCCGGGGGGCAGCAGCAGCGGCTGGCGCTCGCCGCAGCCGTGGTCGGCCGGCCCGAGCTCGTGTTCCTTGACGAGCCGACGGCCGGGCTCGACCCCCAGGCCCGGCACGCGACCTGGGACCTGATCGGCGGGCTGCGCGACGCGGGCGCCAGTGTGATCCTGACCACGCACTACATGGAAGAAGCTGAACGCCTGGCGGACCAGGTCGCCGTGGTGGACCACGGGCGCCTGGTCGCGGCGGGAACGCCCGCCGAGCTGACCGGCACGGCGGGCCAGCTCAGGTTCCGGGCCGAGCCGGGCCTGGACACCGACAGCCTGCTGGCGGCGCTGCCGCCGGCCAGCGCCGCCAAGGAATCGCCGGCCGGGTACTACGTCGTCGAGGTGCACGACCGGGTCGATCCCCAGCTGCTCGCCGCGGTGACCGCGTGGTGCGCCGAGCACGGCGTCCTCGCCCAGAGCCTGCGGATCGAGAACCGGACGCTGGAGGACGTGTTCCTCGAGCTGACCGGGCGGGAGCTCCGCTCATGACCGACGCCGGCCAGACCTGGCCCGCCCCCGCCCCCGGTGCCGCGCCGCTGCCGGCGATGGTGGGCGCCCAGGCCGGGCTCGAGCTGCGGACGCTGCTGCGCAACGGCGAGCAGCTGGTGCTGACCGTGATCATCCCGGTGCTGCTGATCGCGGCGTTCAGCCAGGAGAACCTGGTCAGTTACGGCCCTGGCAGCAGGATCGACTTCCTCGCCCCCGGCATCCTGGCGCTCGCGGTGATGTCCACGGCATTCACCAGCCAGGCGATCGCCACCGGGTTCGAGCGGCGGTACGGGGTGCTCAAGCGGCTCGGTGCCACCCCGCTGTCCCGCCGCGGCCTGATCGCGGCGAAGACGCTCACCGTGCTGGCCGTGGAGGTGCTGCAGTCCGCCCTGATCGTGGTGGTCGCGCTGGCGCTCGGGTGGAATCCGCACGGCGGCGGCGCCGCGGCGGCGTGGTCGGTCGTGCTGATGGTCGTGGGCACCGCCGCGTTCAGCGGGCTGGCCCTGCTGATGGCGGGAACGCTGCGCGCCGAGGCCACCCTGGCCGCGGCCAACCTGGTCTACCTTGTGCTGCTCGGGATCGGCGGCGTGGTGTTCCCGCTGACCAAGTTCCCCGCGGCGGCCCGCCCCCTGCTGCGGCTGCTGCCCGCCGGCGCGCTGTCCGACGGCCTCCGGTCGATGCTGCAGGCCGGCGCCGGCCTGCCCGTCCGCGACCTGCTGGTCCTGGTGGCCTGGGCGGTGGCCGGCATCGCCCTCGCCGTGCGGACCTTCCGCTGGGAATAGCCGGAGCCCGCGGTCACCATCACCCGGTCCAGGCTGCTCCGGCGTCCCGCCGGGGCGGTGAGCGCGGTCCCGCCGTCGGCGCTCGTGGTCACCGGCATCGTCTCGGTCCAGGTGGGGGCGGGGCTGGCCGCGCGGATGTTCAGCGAGGTGACCCCGGCGACCATGACCCTGCTGCGGCTGTGGACGGCCGCGGCGCTGCTCGCAGCGTTCGGCGGCAGGGGGCTGGCCAGGTCCGTGCGCGACCTGGCCAGGGAGCGGGCCTGGCGGGACACGGCGACCGTGCTGGCCTTCGGCGTGACGCTCGGGGTCATGAACTTCTCGATCTACCAGTCGTTCGCCCGGATCCCCCTGGGGATCGCAGTCACCATCGAGTTCCTCGGGCCGCTCGCGGTCGCCGTGGCAACCTCGCGGCGGCTGGTCGACCTGGCCTGGGTGGCCCTGGCCGGGGCCGGGGTGGCGCTGCTGTCCGACGGCTGGTCCAGCCTGTCCGTCCACGCCGCGCACGCGGCCGGCGGCGCGGGCACCGCGCTGGCCGGCGTGGCCTTCGCGCTGGTCGCCGCCACCTGCTGGGCCGCCTACATCCTGCTCAGCGCGTCCACGGGGCGGCGCTTCCCGGGGTCGTCCGGGCTTTCGATCGCGATGGTGGTCGCCGCGGTCGTGGTGACGCCCGCCGCGGCGGTCACCGGGCCCGGCGGGCATGGCTCGCCGCTGAGGCCCGCGGTGCTCGGCACCGGGATCGCGGTGGGGCTGCTGTCATCGGTCATCCCCTACCGGCTCGAGATGGAGGCGCTGCGCCGCATCCCGGCCAGGGTCTTCGGTATCTGGATGAGCCTGGAGCCCGCGGTCGCCGCGCTTGTCGGCCTGGTGCTGCTCGGCGAGGCGCTCGCGCTGCGGCAATGGGCGGCGGTCGGCTGCGTGATCGTGGCCAGCGCCGGGGCGGCGCGGGGCGCCGGCCCGGCCCGGGGCGGATCAAGTCAGCCCGGGGCAGCCCCGCCCAGTCCTGGCTAGTCCGCCTGCAACCGGGTGCCGGGGGCTCTTACGATGGGTTCCGTGCCTCGCCACCTCGCAGCTGCCGTGCTGTCGCCGTCCCCGGCGTCGATGCGCCGGATCGCGCTGGCCGGCGTCGTGGCGAACGCGGCGATCGTCATGACCGGCGCCGGGGTGCGGCTCAGCGAGTCGGGGCTGGGCTGCCCGGACTGGCCGCGGTGCACGGCGACCAGCATCGTCGCCGGCGGAGCCACCGGCGACCCGCTGATTCACCGGTGGGTCGAATTCGGCAACCGGCTGGTGACCGTCGCCATCTTCGTCGTCGCCGTGCTCGTGTTCACCGCGGCCTGCCGGTACCGCCCGGACGGCACCGGCAGGCGCCGCCGCGACGTGATATGGCTCGCCTCGGCGCAGCCCGCCGGGATCGTCGCCCAGGCCGTCCTCGGCGGGATCGTGGTGCTGACCAAGCTGGACCCGGTGTGGGTGTCCATCCACTTCCTGTTCTCCATGGGCCTGGTGGCCGCCGCCGTGGCCCTGTTCGTGCGGTGCGGTGAGGGCAGGGGGCCGACCCGGCTCCTGGTCCCGCGTGAGGTGCGGTTCGGGGCCTTTGGGGCGGTGGCGGTGCTCGGCCTCATGCTCGCCGCGGGCACCGTCGTCACCGGCACCGGGCCGCTGGCCGGCGCGGGCGACATCCCCCGCTTCCACCTGCCGCTCGGCGGCGTGACACAGTTCCACGCGGACATCGGATGGCTGCTGGGCGGGCTGGTGATCGCGCTGGTGGTCGGGCTCCGGCTGGTTGGCGCCCCGCGCCGGGCCGTCAGGCTGAGCTGGCTGCTGGCCGCGCTGATCGGCGCGCAGGGCGCGATCGGCTACGCGCAGTACTTCAGCGGGCTGCCCGCCGGCCTGGTCTGGGTGCACGTCGCCAACTCGGTGCTGGTGTGGATCACCGGGATCCTGCTGCTGTTCGCGCTCCGGGACCGGGGCACGGCCGGCCTGCCCGGCCAGGCCCGGGAAGCGGGGGCGGGAACGGCGGGCGCCGCGGCCGGCTCGCCTGCGGCGGTGGTAACGCCGGGCGAGGCGCTGCCGGAGGATGCCCCGCTGCGGTAGCGGCGCCAGCGTCCCCGGGCCGCGGGCGGGCCAGGACTTCACCGGCGGTTAACGGGCGCGGCAGACTGGGTTCGCCGCGATGCGGATAGGGTCAAACTGATGCGGTGCCGTGCCACCGAGTGAGGAGTGCCCGGGTGACCAGCCCTGCGGACCACCAGAAGGACGAGCTCGACTGGACGCCGGCCGATGCCCGGGCCGTCGACTGGATCAGGGTCCTGGCCATGGACGCGGTGCAGCAGGCGGGCTCGGGGCACCCGGGCACGGCGATGAGCCTGGCGCCCGCCGCGTACGTGCTGTTCCAGCACGTGCTGCGGCACGACCCCGCCGACGCCGACTGGATCGGCAGGGACCGGTTCGTGCTGTCGGCCGGCCATTCCAGCCTGACCCTGTACATCCAGTTCTACCTGTCCGGTTACGGCATGACCCTGGACGACCTGAAGCGGCTGCGCACCTGGGGCAGCAGGACGCCGGGGCACCCGGAGCGCCATCACACGCCCGGCGTCGAGGTGACCACCGGCCCGCTCGGCCAGGGCCTGTCCAACGCCGTCGGCATGGCCATGGCCGCCCGCCGGGTGCGCGGCCTGATGGACCCGGACGCGGCGCCGGGCGCCAGCCCGTTCGACCACTACGTCTACGTCATCGCCTCCGACGGCGACATCGAGGAGGGCATCACCCACGAGGCCTCGGCCATCGCGGGCCTGCAGCAGCTCGGCAGGCTGATCGTGCTCTACGACGACAACCACATCTCGATCGAGGACGACACCGCGATCGCCAAGTCGGAGGACGTCTGCGCCAGGTACGAGGCGTACGGCTGGCACGTGCAGCGGCTCAGCTTCCGCCAGCCCGGCGGCTACCACGAGGACGTCCAGGCCCTGCACCGGGCGCTGCTGGCCGCCAGGGACAACCTGCAGGCGCCGTCGTTCATCGCGCTGAACACGATCATCGGCTGGCCGGCGCCGAACAAGCAGAACACCGGCGAGGCGCACGGCGCCGCCCTTGGCGCGGCCGAGGTCGCGGCGACCAAGGAGATCCTGCACTTCGACCCGGCCGTGTCCTTCCCGGTCGAGGAGGAGGCGCTGGCCCGCGCCCGCCAGGTCGCCGAGCGCGGCAAGGAACTCCACGCACGGTGGAACGAGCAGTTCGACGCGTGGGCTGCCGCCCATCCGGGCCGCAAGGCGCTGCTGGACCGGCTCGCCGCGCGGGAGCTGCCGGAGGGATGGACCTCGGCGCTGCCCGCCTTCGCGCCCGACCCCAAGGGGGTGGCCACGCGCAGGGCGTCGGGCGAGGTGCTGACCGCGCTCGCCCCGGTGCTGCCCGAGCTGTGGGGCGGGTCCGCCGACCTGGCCGGCAGCAACGACACCACGATGAAGGGCGAGCCGTCCTTCATCCCGCCGGAGCACCAGACCAAGATGTTCCCCGGCAACCTCTACGGCCGCACCCTGCACTTCGGCATCCGCGAGCAGGGCATGGGCGCGATCGTCAACGGCATCGCCGCCGACGGCCTGACCCGGCCGTACGGCGGGACGTTCCTGGTGTTCAGCGACTACATGCGCGCGGCGGTGCGGCTGGCGGCCCTGTCCAGGCTCCCGTCCACCTTTGTCTGGACGCACGACTCCATCGGCCTCGGCGAGGACGGCCCCACGCACCAGCCGGTGGAGCACCTGTGGGCGCTGCGCGCCATCCCCGGCCTGGACGTCGTCAGGCCCGCCGACGCCAACGAGACCGTGGTCGCCTGGCGGGCCATCCTCGAGCGGCCGCACGTCCCGGCCGGCCTCTGCCTGACCCGGCAGAACGTCCCGGTATTCGACCGCTCGGCCGCGTCGGGGCTGGCCAGCGCCGAGCTGACCGCCCGCGGCGGCTACGTGCTCGCGGAGGCCGCGGGCGGCGAGCCCGAGGTCATCCTCATCGGCACCGGCAGCGAGGTGCACATTGCGCTGGCCGCCAGGGAGGCGCTGCAGCAGGAGGGCATCCCGGCCAGGGTGGTCTCCATGCCCTGCGTGGAATGGTTTGCCGAGCAGGATGATTCTTACCGGGAGGAGGTGCTCCCGGCGCGCGTCCGCGCCCGGGTAAGCGTCGAGGCGGGCATCGCGCTCGGCTGGCGCTGGTTCGTCGGGGACGCGGGCGAGTGCGTGAGCCTGGAGCACTTCGGTGAGTCGGCGGACTACCAGACCTTGTACAAAGAGTTCGGATTCACGGCCGAGCACGTTGTCACGGCAGCAAAGGCGAGCCTGGCCCGGATCAGGGCCTGATGATAGGCGCGGCCTCGAGGCGCAAGGAGCGAACGCGATGAACCCTCAGCCCGACACACTGGCCCAGCTCACCGAGGCCGGCGTCGCCGTGTGGCTCGACGACATCAGCCGGGAGCGCCTGGTAACGGGCAACCTGGAGATGCTCAAGCGTGACATGCACGTGCGCGGCGTGACGTCCAACCCGACGATCTTCGCGCACGCCCTGGCCCAGGGCTCCGCCTACGACGAGCAGGTGGCCGACCTTGGGTTGCGCGGGGTCTCGGTCGAGGAGGCCTCGCGGGTGATCACCACCTACGACATCCGCTGGGCCTGCGACGTGCTGCGGCCGGTCTATGACGCGACGGACGGCGTCGACGGCCGGGTCTCTCTCGAGGTCGATCCGCGGATAGCCAACGACACCACCGGCAAGACCTTTGCCGAGGCGAAGGCGCTCTGGTGGATGGTGGACCGGCCCAACCTGTTCATCAAGATCCCGGCGACCGAGGCAGGCCTTCCGGCCATCACCCAGAGCCTCGCCGCCGGCATCAGCGTCAACGTGACCCTCATCTTCTCGCTGCAACGCTATGGCCAGGTCATCGATGCCTTCCTGGCAGGCCTGGAGGGCGCGGCAGCGGCCGGGCGCGACCTGTCCAGGATCGCATCGGTAGCCTCGTTCTTTGTCAGCCGGATGGACACCGAGGTCGACAGGAGGCTTGACAAGCTCGGCACGCCCGAGGCCGCTGCGCTGCGTGGCAAGACGGCCATCGCCAACGCGCGGCTGGCTTACGAGCTGTTCGAGCAGCGGTTCGACTCCGGCTCGGCCCGGTGGCAGGCGCTGCGCGCGGCCGGGGCCCGGCTGCAGCGCCCGCTGTGGGCGTCGACCAGCACCAAGGACCCGGCCTTCCCGGACACGATGTACGTGGTGGAACTGGTGGCGCCACACACCGTCAACACGATGCCGGAGGCCACGCTGCGGGCCACCGCGGACCATGGCGAGCTGCGCGGCGACACGATCCGCGGCACGTACGAGGAGTCCCGGCGGGTCCTGGACCGGATGGAGAGCCTGGGTATCGCTTACGACGACGTGGTACAGGTGCTGGAGACCGAGGGCGTGGAGAAGTTCGAAGCATCGTGGAACGAGCTGCTCGAGACCATCAGGACGCAGATGGACGCCGCGGCGAAAAGCCGCTGAGTCTCCAGCTGGCGGAGGAGCCGCATGATACTTAATCCCCTGCGTGATCCCCGCGACCGCAGGATCCCCAGGGTTGCCGAGCCCTGCGTCCTGGTGCTCTTCGGCGTGACCGGCGACCTGGCCACCAAGAAGCTGCTGCCGGCCATCTACGACCTGGCGAACCGCGGGCTGCTGCCGCCGGGGTTCGCCCTGGTCGGGTTCGCCAGGCGGGACTGGGAAGACGAGGACTTCGCCCAGCTCACCTACGACGCGGTCAAGGCGCACGCGCGGACGCCGTTCCGGGACACGGTGTGGGAGCAGCTCGCCGAGGGCGTGCGGTTCGTGCCCGGCGAGTTCGCCGACGACCAGGCGTTCGACCGGCTGGCCGAGACCGTCAACCAGCTCGACGCCGAGCGCGGGACGGGCGGGAACTACGCCTTCTACCTGTCCGTGCCGCCCAAGGCCTTCCCCCAGGTGGTGCAGCAGCTCAAGAGGTCCGGGCTGTCCACGCCCCCGGAGGGCCAGGCCGGGCGGCGGCCCTGGCGCCGGGTGGTGATCGAGAAGCCGTTCGGCCACGACCTGGCCAGCGCCAAGGAGCTCAACGCGATACTGAGCGCTGTCTTCCCCGAGAGCTCGGTCTTCCGCATCGACCACTACCTGGGTAAGGAGACGGTACAGAACATCCTGGCGCTGCGGTTCGCCAACACGCTGTACGAGCCGATCTGGAACCGCGGTTACGTGGACCATGTCCAGATCACCATGGCGGAGGACATCGGCATCGGCGGCCGGGCGGGTTACTACGACGGGATCGGCGCGGCGCGCGACGTGATCCAGAACCACCTGCTGCAGCTGCTGGCCCTCACCGCCATGGAAGAGCCGGTGTCTTTCGAGGCAGACGCGCTGCGGACGGAAAAGGAGAAGATCCTGTCCGCCGTGGTGATCCCCGAGGACCTCGCCGTCGGCACCGCCCGCGGCCAGTACGCCGCGGGCTGGCAGGGCGGGATCCTGGTGCCGGGCTATCTCGAGGAGGAGGGCATCCCCCCCGACTCGACCACCGAGACATACGCGGCCATCCGCCTGGAGGTGGACACCAGGCGCTGGGCGGGGGTGCCCTTCTACCTGCGCACGGGCAAGCGGCTGCCGAGCCGGATGACGGAGATCGCGCTGATGTTCCAGCGTGCCCCGCACCTGCCGTTCGCCCGGACCGACACCGAGGAACTCGGACAGAACGCCCTGGTGATCCGGGTGCAGCCGGACGAGGGGATCACCGTGCGGTTCGGCTCCAAGGTGCCGGGGTCGGCCATGGAGGTGCGGGACGTGAACATGGACTTCGCGTACGGGGAGTCGTTCACCGAGTCCAGCCCGGAAGCCTACGAGCGGCTGCTGCTCGACGTGCTGATCGGCGACCCGCCGCTGTTCCCGCGGCAGCGCGAGGTGGAGCTGTCCTGGCGGATACTCGACCCGATCGAGGCGTACTGGGCCGGGAACGCCAAGCCCGAGCAGTACCCGGCCGGCACGCCGGGCCCATCGAGCGCGGACGCGCTGATCGCACGCGATGGCCGGGCCTGGCGCCGGCTCTAGCGGGGCGGGTACGGCCGCGGGACGGCGGGCTGGGTGAGCCGCGAGGGCGATAGGAGAAGCACATGATGATCGACCTGACCGAAACCAGCACCCATGCCGTCCGCGACGCGCTGACCATGGCCAGGGACCAGATGGGCGGCCCGGCCACCGGCATGGTGCTCAACCTGATCATCATGACCGACGAGTCGTCCCAGTACGACGCGGTGCGGGCGGCGAGCCAGGCTGGCCGCGAGCATCCCTGCCGGGTGCTCGGGGTGATCGCCAGGAATCCCGGCGCCGATTCCCGGCTGGACGCCGAGATCAGGACCGGCGAGGGCGCGCCGGGGCAGACCGTCCTGCTGCGGATGTACGGCCCGATGGGGATGCACGCGGACTCCGTGGTCACGCCGCTCCTGGTGCCCGACACCCCGGTGGTCACCTGGTGGCCGCGCCAGGGCCCCACGCTGCCGTCCGGCGACCCGCTCGGCATGCTCGCCCAGCGGCGGGTCACCGACGCCGCTTCCTTCGCCGACCCGGCCATGATCCTCCTCGCCCTCGCCGACGGCTACCGGCCCGGCGACACCGACCTCAGCTGGACGCGGGCCACGCCGTGGCGCTCCCTGCTCGCCGCCACCCTGGACCAGCCGCATGCCCAGATCACCGGCGGGTCGGTGGCCGCGGAGCCGAGGAATCCTACGGCGGACCTGCTCGCCGCGTGGCTGGCCTGGCGGCTCGGCGTGCCGTTCTCGCGTGACGAGTCCGGGGGCCCTGGCATCACCGAGGTGCGCTTCGCGACCGCCGGCGGCGATATCACGATCTCCAGGCCGGACGGGCGGACCGCCACCCTCAGCAGGCCGGACCAGCCAGACCGGAGGGTCGCGCTGCACCGCAGGGACGCCGCCGACCTGCTGGCCGAGGAGCTGCGCAGGCTCAATCCCGACGAAGTGTACGGTGAGACACTGGCCCACTTCGCCGACGGCGCCCGGAGGTAGGAGATCAGCGCTCCCCAGGTACTCGTCCACCACGACGGCGAGCTGCTCGCCAAGGCGGTGGCCGCCCGGCTGGTGACCAGGCTCGTGGATGCCTGCGCGGCCGGCGGGCACGGCTCCCTGGTGCTGACCGGGGGCGGCATCGGCACGCAGGTGCTGGCCGAGCTCGCCGCGGCCCCGGCCAGGGACGCCGTGGACTGGCGGCACCTGGACATCTGGTGGGGCGACGAGCGGTTCGTCCCCGTCGGCGACCCGGACAGGAACGAGACGGGCGCGCGCTCGGCCCTGCTCGATCACGTGGACACCGATCCGGCCCGGGTGCACCCGATGCCGGGACCCGACGGGCCGGACGGCGATGACCCGGAAGCGGCTGCCGCCCGGTACGCGTCATG